>JBDTKD010000522.1:0-10445 GCA_039935515.1 Bradyrhizobium sp. | reverse complement strand
CTATAGTGAAAGTTCGGGCAGGTTATGACATTGCTTTCCAATGTTCCCAAGCGGTGCCGATGGTCCTGATGCTCACCACGCACCCCTCGCGTGATGGAGACATTCTTAGCGATCAGGCGATGCACTTTTCTACCGGCGCGCCGCCCGGCCTGTTCGAAGTCCGAAGCGAATTTTATTGTCGAAGATAGCGGTCTGCCGGATGAGGTATGCCCCACAGCGCAACAGTGGGATATAGCCGCGTTGCCCGCTGAGGCTTTGCCGTTCCTTTTGGCTAGAGCAATTTCCACTTAACTTGAAGCATATCCGGAGTTGCGGAAGTAGTTGGCGCATTCATCTGGCTGGAAGGCGTCGAGAAGGCACGCGATGCGGTTCCAGAGGCTTTCGACGGAGCGCTCGGCGGCCTTTCGTAGCAAGGCTTTGAGTTTTGCAAAGAGCTGCTCGATCGGATTGAAGTCAGGCGAATAGGGTGGCAGGTAAAGCAGCCTGGCGCCTGTGGCTTCCACCGCTTCCCGTATCCCCGGCACCTTGTGGGCGCTGAGATTATCCAGCACGACGACGTCACCTGGCTTGAGGGTCGGCGCCAGAACATGTTCGACATAGGCGAGAAAGGCATTGCCGTTCATCGGGCCGTCGATGACGCATGGTGCGGTGAGCGCTGTGGAGCGCAGGCCCGCAACAAAGGTGGTGGTTTTCCAATGACCATGCGGGATTTTTCCGACCAGCCGTTCGCCGCGTGGAGCCCGGCCGCGCAGCCGGGCCATTTTGGTTGAGGTGCCGGTTTCGTCGATGAAGACCAGCCGGTCGGGATCGAGCTTGGGTTGATTGTCCGCCCATGTCGATCGCGCCGCTGCAACGTCAGGCCGATCCTGCTCGGCCGCCCGAACGCTTTTTTTTGAAGCTGATGCCGTGGCGGTCGAAGAACCGCCAGACCGACCCGAGCCCCGCCTTTTGTTGACGCTCATCGAGCAGACGGCGCTGGATCTCTTCCAGCGTCAGATCAGGTTCCTGCCGAAACAACTCAAGCAGCCAGTCTTCGTGTTTCTTTAGCGGCGATCGGCTCTGGCCCCTGACCGATCTGGCCTCAAAACTCCCGGTTTCCCGCCAGCGCTTCACCCAGCGGATCGCGGTCGCATCACCAATCACAAACTGCCGCGCCGCTGCCCGTGCCGCTACGCCACCCTCTACAACTCGGATCACTCGAACTCGCAGATCGTTCGAATACCCATTGCAGCCTCCCCAGCTTCGAGAAGGCCACAGAATCTTATTCGCGGCTCCTAGGGAATCCCTCGATTCACAGAAATTGGAAATTGCTCTAGTCGTTACTGCGATACCGAAAAGCTGTCCAATCTTGCCTGGGCCCTCTTTGGAGGCATCCAAGGCGGTTGGCAGCGCGTGCAGGCCATTTGTGACTATGCTCACGACCGGATCGAATTCGGTTACCACCACGCCCGAGGCGACCGTACGGCTTCTGAGGGACCTGAGGAACGACGCGGCGTTTGCCGGGATTTTGCCCACCTCGCCGTTACGCTGTGCCGCTGTATGAATATTCCAGCGCGCTATTGCACGGGCTACCTCGGGGATATCGGCGTCCCGCGTGACCCGGCCCCGATGGATTTCAGCGCGTGGTTCGAGGTATTTCTCGACGGCCGGTGGTTCACCTTCGACGCCCGGCACAATCATCCCAGGATTGGTCGGATCGTGATCGCACGCGGCCGCGACGCCGCCGATGTCGCTATTTCGACGGCCTTTGGTCCCGCATGGCTGGCGCGCTTCACCGTGATAACCGAAGAGCTACATGAAGCTGAGCACATAGCGCTTGCGGCCTAGGATCGGCGCTCTGACAACCAAGGAAAATTGATATAGTTTTCGCGCGTATCGAAGCAGATGTTGCCATACATCTTCAGATAACTTGTTCAGGCTGGTTAAGATATCTCCGCTACGCTTCACCGAGAGGTGATTTTTATCCCCTAGAGCAAAGGCAGCGAAACTCCCGATGCCGCATTTCACAGCGTGATTTGTTGCTCGTGCGACACTGGCATCACTTCTATGGCAAATTTTTTGTTAACGGTTTCCCGGTAGCATACCTCGATGCAAACAATCGAAACAACTGATCCGGTAGAAGCAAGGCGGGCCCGCATCGCCCAATATCGTGGCGGCAGCTCGCAATTTACATTGATGGGAATGACGATCAAAGGAGTCGTCCGATCAGTCAAGGAAGTCAGGTCGAACAGTCCTAAGCGGTGGATCATCACCGTCATTGCGACGCAGAGCATCGCGGCCTAACGCCAAACGCGCTTATTACAACAGTGCACTTAGCGTCGACATAGTCGATGTCGTTCAACTTTTTTCGAATGCCGTTTGCAGCAGGAACAACATCGTCGGCTTTTATAATGTGTCGACCCTCAAAGCGGCACATCATGTCACTAGGCGCACCCCAGTGTTTACCCCGAGCATACTGGGGGCTCTGGCGATTTCGGAGATCGAGTCGGGAACCGGACAGACAAATTCAGGATGCCCTGTTATAGTCGTTCTTCGGCATATAACGAGACTAAGCGTTCGGTAGTGCTCCCGCTGATCGGGAGTTCGTGTCACGCAACACTATCGCGTGCATGTCATAGGCCACGACGGCCACTTCATTAAATCGATTGACTGAGTTGTGCAGACGACAGCGCTGCAATCGAGTCGGCTAAGTAGCTAATTGACGGGCACGATTTGGAGCTCTGGCAGCGGGACCGACGAATAGCGCAGTTAGATAGTCAGCCTGAATAGTGCTTATGCGGCCGATCCGGTCCAATGCGCCGGCCGGACACCGTGTTGCGCTATTCTTTGATGCGCACGAGGGTGGCCTCAAATGTCAGGCCGGGCGCTTGTTTGGCCGTGCCGGTGCAGGTCGCGAGTGTCGCCGTAGACTTACCGGTCAGGGTAATGTCGACGTTGTCGATCCCGAACACGGACGGCTGGCCTTCGGAATGGCGCTCAGTCACTATTGAAGCGGTAAATCTATCGCCGTCCTCAAGGTATGAGCCGGTGTAGGCGATGACCGTGTCGTCCCCGATCAGCTTGCCGTCCTTGAGTTCAACAACGCCGGTTCCTTCCCCTTGCCGGGTCCGGAACCAAGCGGAATAACTGCCGTTTAGAAGCATGCGCCGTCTCACAAAATGGCGCCCCTACATGCCTTCTAACACCCAATGGTTTTGAGATCGTTAGCGGCAAAATCTGACTGCAGCTAAGGCTTCGGATCCCTCGGCCAGCTTGTGTCGGGGCCACCCATTGGGCCTGGTCCGCCCTGGCATAAGTTATGGCCCCGATTGTCGGGGCCGGTTCCTTTTGGTTGTCCGGTTGGCTTGGTACATTAAGATCGGAAAGCGCCGAAACCAGCCATCGACAGTCCACGTTCTTTAGTTGGCGGCGACGGTCCCCCATATCCCCAAGTCGTCGCCAGCGGCCTCGCCCTTGCAGTCACCCCGCCCCACAGCCGACCTGCAAGGCGAGGTCGTCTCAGTCCTGCAGCGGCGGCTTCAACTCGCTGGCCAGCCAACCCACAGCGTCGGTCTTCATAGGATCAACTCGGAAAGAAAGCTTCTCCACGCGCTGGCAAGTTGAACACTCGAATGTGCGTTCTTCGAAGCCACGTTTTCCGGGAGAAATTAGCGCCAACCCCAACCTGTGCCTGCAGGTTGGACACATAGGGCGGTCGAAAATTGAGTCTAAATTACTCTCACTCATCGCAAGGCAAAATCCATGCCAAAAAGATAACGAAAAATATCCTGGCTGACGTCCGGTGTGTCAAGAATTCTTTGGACCAACGTGAGGCCGCCTCCCCGTGTACACTTTTCGTACTCTCATCAACGTCTAGGAACTGCGCCGCCGCGACCGGTTGACCTGGCGGGCAACGGGTATGGACAGTGGCCGCAGCTCGGGCGCGGCCGGTTCGATCGAGAACTCACACAGCTGCCCGCGTTCCCGCCTACGATGTCCAGCCTGATTTCGTCGATCGGCTCGCACGGGTCAAGTTGTGCATCGTTTTCGTGGGCCAACGTCTCTCGCATCTGAACCTGCCGCTACTTGGCCAATTGATTCTCGATCGCAGGCAAGGCGATGGGCCTGCTTGGTCGGGCGCGGTCGGATCGGGTTGTTGAATCCTCGCCGGTTCGGCCGCGTCTCCGTTGACGCGCTGACCGTCTCTCATCGACCCCCCACAGGGGCCGCCGACAAATGTCGCGCCGCGGAACCCACCGATCCGAGATCTGTTGACCCTTGGGTCGGCCCCGGCTTGACAGCTCGGGGCCGGCTGGCGTGGGGTGCTCTCCGCCGGTCGGCGCCTCGGCAGCTCGGAACGGTCGGCAATGGCCGGCCGTGGCCCAGCGAGCAATTTGGAATCGAGCCTCGAGGAAACGTAGATGCGCAACATGATCAGGGCGATTTTGATATTTTCAGCCCTTATTTCGGCAGCCAGTGCTTACGCGCAAGGAAGTGCGGGCACTGGAAGCACGTCCACGGACATTGGACCGCAGACTGGCCCGGCCGGCCCGGGAATCCGAAGTGGAGGCTGGACCCAACAACCCGCAGCGACAACGAACAACAGCAGGAACAATACCAATCTTAGTCCCTCGCAGAAAAACGCGATGCCGCCGCCGAACGTAAGGGGCTATCAAAGGTAGAACACCGTGATCCCGGATCAGCTAAAATTGCATCAAATGGGCTGAGGGATTTTTCACTCCCTGAGAGTGAGATTTTCGTTATGGATGACGCGGTCGACCTTTCATTAGCAGAGAGCGCCTATTTGACGTTGCTCGACGCACAACATAAGCCGAGCCTCGCGGCTGCTGATTTAGTTCGTGCGTTAAAAACCAAAACCAAGAACAGCGGCATTCAATCCCATGAGGTCGAGATCGCACAGGCGGATGCCTGGCTCGCCATTTGTGCGTTGTCCAAAAGCCTAGATAGCGACTACGGGACCACCTCTGAGGTTTGGTCTCGCGCTATCAGCCGCACGGAAGAGTGGCGCAATCTTTTAGACTGAACTTGCTGGGCTAACCCGAGCGGGCGTGGCGGCGGGGGTCGCCGATCTCAGCGCCGCACTCGCGGCCTGGCGCACCAAGTCGCCCTGATGGAACGCAATTCCTGCGAAATGATTTGAAACAAGGCGGCGATCGCCATGGGCACAATGGTAAGCAGGCAAACGAGAGTCAGTATTGCTCGTGTTGCTCGATCGTCATTGCGCATGATCAATATTCAATCATGGCGCGCGCAACCCAAGCTGCGGCAGAGATCGGCAATCCGACGGCAGCGATCGCACCTAAAACGAGAGAAAGCTGCACATACTCCTTGAGCATCGAAACCTCGCGCGACACGGCAGGTTCTATCGATGCCCATGTCTGGCAAGGCGCGCAACTTCGATCGCGATTTAACCTAACCAGTCAACCTTACTGAATGCGTTGCGACGGTTTCCGCCATCACGGATCCTGCCCGCATTGCTTGCCCCGAAAGCGGACGACGCGGATGCCCAATCCAAATCCATGGCGTCCCGCGACGAACGATTACTCCTAGCCGCGTCGGGTCTTTCCGGGTCGGAAGAACCGAAAAATCCTTGCGCGAAATGCATCAGGCTGCAACGAGCGGCCGACATTGCCCGAAAATCGGAATCGACGCCTTGCGGCTGGTGCGAAGCGCATGGGCTTCGCTGTTAGTTTATAGATATTGCTGGCATTCTCGCGTTCATCGGGACGTCGGTGCATCAACATCAGAGCATGGACATGAAGCCCACCGTGCAGTGGACCGTCGGCGCCGATGTCTTGTCCCGTTTATGGACGGGGAGATCCACGGCGCCGACCAGGACCGGGAGCTCATCGGCGGAAGCCGTTCAGGGTTTCCTATTAACCCTTGTCAGGAGCGACGAGTAGACCCGCTGGACCTCATCCCTCATGCGACCGACGACGATCGTAGGCCGGGAAGCTGAGAGAACAGGATCGTCACCAGACCACATGACCAGCCGGCTCGAACTCGGTGGGTGACCAGTTGAAAGTATCCATCCACCAGGGTGGCCCTGGTCCGTGTTCGGAGTGGTGACCGATACCCTGGAGGGACTGATGGCTTGTGGGTCGCCAGAGGCTTCCCGGATGATGTTTCATGACGGTTGTTGATCGGGCTGGCCGTTATCGGCCGGTTGATCATTGATCATGATCTTGATGGTGGGAATGATCGGATTGCTGGTTCTCGGCAACAGGACCAGGTTGTGGTAATCGGCAACAGGAAACCATATGCCTCGGACATGCCTAAAACCTATGTTGCAGGCACGCTCCTTTGTCGAGATACGTCGTTCTGCTTACTATTTAGGATTTTTGAGACGATCGCGATAGGTGCGAGAATGGAGATAATTTTCTGAAGTCGCGACAATCGGCTCTGGCTTGGCACCGCGAGCCAAATTTCCATAGCGGCGGGAAGGTCGCGGACGTCCAATCACGACCCTCGAGGCCTAACAAGGTTTTACTCGGTAAAAATGCCCCTCGGCAAAATGATGGTGTGTCCCCACGAACGCACGCAACTTGTTGGAAAAAATTAATCCCTCGACCGCGCTCACCGCACCCTACTTAAAGACTTGGTGAGTGTTTTTGAGAAAGTCGGCCTGCAACAGGCGTACGGGGAAGATCCCCAAACTCCGACGAATGGTAAGTCCGACCTTCAGGTGTGACGATTCGAACGTCGTAGCATCCGCGTTTGATTAGCTCGCGGACCTTCCTAAGGACAACCATCACAACAAGTGAATCGGATGCGCCCCGGCGCCATGTGATGATTTGACTCGGGGCGGTTGGATTCTCGGGATGGCGCTGCGGCAGTATTCCGGTCGGCATGATCGACACGCAAGCGATTCGGCACAGATGGGAGTGCGTCGGCTCGAAGCTCGATGAGCGCGGGCGGCGGGTGTTCGCAGCCGGCGAGGTCCGGGCGGCAGGATGGGGTGGTCTGGAGGCGGTCTCCGCGATCACGGGGCTCGCGCGCTCGACCATCGGTCGGGGACTGAAAGACCTCGACGCCGCGCCGCTGCCGAAAGGCCGGGAGCGCCGCAAGGGTGGCGGCCGGCCGCATCTGTCAAGCCGGGACGCGACGCTGATCGAGGACCTGCGCAGCGTCATCGAGCCGGCCACACTTGGCGATCCCATGCGCCCGCTGTTGTGGGTGTTGAAAAGCCACGACAAGGTGGCGGACGCGTTGCAGAAGCAGGGCCACGAGATCAGCGCCAGCAGCGTGAAGAGACTGTTGCCGACGCTGGGCTACAGCCGGCAGTCGAACCGCAAGGCCGACGAGGGCTCAAAGCATCCCGACCGCAATGCGCAATTCGAGCACATCAACGCCAAGACGATCGCGGCACAGGCCGCGGGGCAGCCGGTCATCTCGGTCGATACCAAGAAGAAAGAGCTGATCGGCAACTACAAGAACGGTGGCACCGACTATCGCGCGAAAGGCGATCCGCGGCGCGTGAAGGTGCACGACTTCGAGGACAAGGAACTCGGCAAGGTCGTGCCTTATGGCGTGTACGACGTTGGCGCCAATGCAGGGTGGGTGAGCGTCGGGATCACAAGCGACACGGCGCAGTTTGCCGTCGCCTCCATCCGCCGCTGGCTCGACGCGATGGGGCGCGAGCGCTACCCGAAAGCCCGCGAATTGACGATCACGGCCGATGGCGGCGGCTCGAACGGAACGCGTGTCCGGCTGTGGAAGGTCGAGTTGCAAAAGCTCGCCGACGAGACGGCCCTCGTGCTCCATGTCCACCACTATCCGCCGGGCACGTCGAAGTGGAATAAGATTGAGCACCGCCTATTCTGCCACATCACGCAGACTTGGCGCGGGCGACCACTCATCGATCGCATGGCCGTAGTCGAGCTGATTGCCGCGACGACGACCAAAGCCGGCCTGAAAGTCGAGAGCGCGCTCGACACCGCGACCTACGAAAAGGGCATCAAAGTCAGCGATGCCGAGATGAAGACCCTCGACATCCAGGGCGATGAATTTCATCCTGAATGGAACTACACTATCCGCCCGCGATCAGCCGCAAATCGGAGCGGTTAATTTGGCAAGTGTCCTAAGTGCTAGTTCTGGCGTTTTTCGACGGACGGAGTTGACGCCTCTAACGTCGGTTCCACACACGGAGTAAGGCATTTACTTCTTCCTTTTGCGCTTCCTTTTCAGCACATCTGCCTGAGCTCGAAAGGCCATCGCTAACGCCGTCATTTCCCGGAACGGAAGGCATCTGGCATCCTCTGAGCACCCGACTGGGCAGAAAGCCGGTCTTGCCGGTTTAAACCAGGGGAATTGTATGAGCATTGATGATCGCCATCGGGACAAGAACGGGGAAATCAGCCGCAAGCATGGCAACACGCTGGTCAGTACGCTTCGAAAGATTTACGGCGATAATTTTGCAGAGCCCGAGACGGCAAAGCTGAGTGAGGTGCTTGATAAACTGGACGAAACATCGTTGACCCGGCTGGTGCATGACCACGGGGCCGGCCAGTTCGACGATAAGGTCCGGAAAGCCGCTCTTGCTTAATGTGAGACACCAGACACCGTTGTTCGGCGCCAAGCGGGCCGCCCAATCGCTATCGTCCCGGATCGGATATTGCTTGAGAGCTCGGTCCTAACCAGGGGGCCCTTCATCTCAGGATGGCCGTCGGCGGACGGTCTCCGCGGCGGCCGATGCCTCCTATGGTAGACCCATTCCACGTCCAACTTGTTCGGGGTCGCGCGCTCACATCTTGACCGTCACCTTGCGGTTCTCGCCGAGCTTCGGCTCCTCGCCGGTCAACCTCGCCTTGGCGAACTCGAAGGCAGTAACGGCAGCGCTCGCCGGTCCATACCACAATTCCGCCGTGAAGGGCTCGATCCGCAACAAGCATACGTCGGGGTCATTCGGGCCGTCCGGCCACCACACCTCGTCGGTCTTTCGCCAGGCCGCCTTTGTCTTGTCAGCATCGCGCATGACGCGGGCGCGACCGGTGATCGACAGGTAGGCTTTGTCGTTCGAATCGATAAAGACAAGACCGACGTCGGGCGTGGCCTCGATCTCATCCTCCTTGGCGCTGTGGATATCGGTCACGAAAAAAATCACGCCAGCTTCGCGGTCGGGCCGCGCTTCGAGCGGTCGCGCACGCAGTCCGCCGACGAATTGCGTCGTCAGCATGCACACGCCGACACCTTTTCGATGATGTCCCAGACGCGGTCAATGTCTTTCTCGCTCATGTCAAACACTATATAGCGTCCTGATTTTCAAATCCACCATGCGCCATTTCCCGGCCGCAACTGCGACGCAGGAGCCGCCGGCCTGCACTGGCGGCTCCGACTAAGAATTTCAGCAGCCTTGATCAGCCATTTTGTCTGATGGCTTCGCGCCTTCGGCCTGCTGTGCAGCAGTGGGCTGACCCTGCTGTTGCCTCTGAGCATCCTGCGATGAGGTGGCTTTGTCTCCTGCCACTTTGTTCATCGTTGCAGTCGGGGGATGCTCATCGGTTTTTGCGGAACTGGTTCCAATCGTTTGACCGGTAGCGCCGGGCGTCGGACCTGAGCCAGCGTCCTTACCACCGGTATTGCAGGGGCCAGCGTTGGCAGCACCAACGCTCAAGACCATTGCAGCGCAGCCTGCCAGAATGAGGTGTTTCCTAATCATTTTGTCTCTCCTTGGTTTCCATCCTACGACGAGTGGCGTCTTCGGCGCCACTTCGAGGACCTGGGAAAACCAAGATGCGAAGCGCTGGTTCCTCATCGGCTGTCCACGCCGATCCTTCCCGACTTGCGCCAGACCACACGGCAGGCGAAACGCAAATGATCTACGGGAATAACCAAGGTGAAATGGTCCGGGATACCGACCGGACTGGCGACATCGAGCGCCGCGCCGGCTTGGAAAGGTTGCGTACTGTGCAGTCGATGGCGCTGCCACCGAACTCAATAGGTCCACCCTTCAAAACAGTCCCGCGACAATCTACGGAAGCATCCCCGGCGAAATATCGTCCGGTAGAGAAGTGGCTGTTGAGGCGGCTTGGGACCCCCATTTGAAGCTTTCGCGCTCGGCCTGCTTGGTTTCGCGGCGGTGTGGAACCGAACACCTGCTCGTTAGTTGCAAGTTCCCGCACCGGACCTTCAGGACATCATGCACAGCGAAGCCCGCATTCTACGCTCGACCGCTAGCGTCGCTGGCCATCCTATCCATCCCATGCTTGTCTCGTTTCCCATCGTTTGCTTCGTCGGAGCTTTCGCCACGGACTTAATCTATTGGCGTTCGATGTCATTTGTGTGGGAGACATTTTCTGTCTGGCTGCTGACCGCAGGCCTGATATTGGGTGCCCTAGCAGCCATAGCCGGCTTGATCGACTTTATCAGTGACCGACGCATCCGCGGGCTGTCATCGGCCTGGTACCACATGCTGGGCAACCTGCTCGTGATGGCGCTTTCCCTCG
>JBDTKD010000521.1:0-3990 GCA_039935515.1 Bradyrhizobium sp. | reverse complement strand
CGTGAGGCCTCACACCGTCGCGCACGCTAAAGAATTGGTCAATTGACCAAAAACGACATTGCCCGGATATCTTGTGGTACAAGTGTGGGGCACAATGGAGATCAGGAGCCTCGCGGATCGAAAGCACCCACTGGAGTAAGAAATGCCGGTTGCTAATTCAGAGATGTCGGGCTCGAAAGGCGCGAGGACGAGAGCTCAGGTGATACAGGGAGCGTTGCGCGCGCTCTGCGCGAACGGCGTGTCAGCGACGACGACCCGCAAGATCGCCGAAGAATCGGGGGTCCATCTCGCAACGCTCCACTATCATTTTGAAAGCAAAGGTGCGCTTCTCCTGGCGGTGCTCAGGCATCTCATCGACGAGACGACCACCGCCATGCGCGTCGAAGCCCAAGACCGCACCGACATCGCCGCCTGCATCGAGGAATTGCTGACAGCGGCGTGGCGGTTAATGATGCGGACACGCAATCTGCAGATCGTACAATACGAACTGACGCTCTACGCCTTTCGCGAGGGTGCGGAGTGGCTCGCGATGCATCAATACGATGCCTATGTGAATTTGTACCGCGGCGCATTGCTGGCTATCGCGGAGCGCACGCGGAAGCTTACGCAGAGCGACTGCACGGCGCTCGCCCGGTTCATGCTGGCTGGTATTGACGGGCTGCTATTGCAGCAACTGGCGAAGCCAAATCGAGGCCGCTCGGCCACGGGCATCGCTGCCTTGATCCAATCCGCGCAGACCTACGCGCTCGCCTTGCGCAAAGAACGCAAGGCCAGCAATCGTCGGGCACGCGCCGCTTGGGCCATATAACCGTCCACCCGGCGAAGGCATTTTCCCGGCGCCGCACCTTCGCGCGACTCGTTTGGCCTACTTCGCCACCCGCTTCACCGTCCGTTTCGCACCGCCCTTGCCTTCTTCCTCCAGCGCCTTGCGGACCTGCTTGAATTGCTGCAGCGCGGTGGCATCCACCTTGGGAAATTTCAGGTCGAGCCCGTCCAGCGCGCTGACGATCACCGAGCCGATCACCACGCGGGCGAACCATTTGTGATCGGCGGGCACCACGTACCATGGCGCGGCCCTGGTCGAGGTGTGGCGGATCACTTCCTGATAGGCGGCCTGGTATCGCGCCCACAGCGCGCGTTCGCTGACGTCGGCCATGGAAAACTTCCAGTTCTTCGATGGCTGGTCCAGCCGGTCGAGAAAGCGCTCGCGCTGCTCCTGCTTCGATACGTTGAGGAAGAATTTCAGAATCACCGTGCCGTTGCGCGTGAGATACTTCTCGAACGCGGAGATATCCTCGAACCGCTCGCGCCAGATGTTCCTGTTGACGAGCCGCGGCGGAATCTTCTCCTTGGCAAGGATCTCGGGATGCACCCGCACCACCAAGCATTCCTCGTAGTAGGAACGGTTGAAGATGCCGATGCGGCCGCGCTCCGGCAGCGCGACCGCACTGCGCCACATGAAGTCATGGTCGAGTTCGCGGGTCGACGGTTGCTTGAACGAGGTGACTTCGCAGCCCTGCGGGTTGACGCCGTCAAAGATACTCTTGATGGCACTGTCCTTGCCGGCCGCATCCATGCCCTGAAAGATCAGCAGCAGCGACCAGCTATCCTGCGCATAAAGCCGTTCCTGAAAATCGCTGAGATGCTTGCGGTTGGACTCCAGAATCTTCTCGCCCTTGTCCTTGTCGAGGCCGCCCTTTTCGCGGGTCGTGTGCGACTTCAGGTGAAATTCGCCGGTGCCATCGACACGGAACGGCGTGACAAAGGGCTTCAACTCGGCCGCGAGAAACGGCGATGGCTTCCTGCTCATGGCTGGCGATCCTCTGTTTGGACGCTGAACTGCTGCTCGAGATAGGCCGTGACAAAGCCCGGCATCGCCGCGGCCAGATCGCCGATCCCACGCACCAGACGGATTCCGGAAAGCTCGGGCTCGGCCTGCCGCGCAAGATTGACCTCAATCCTGGCGCGCAGCGCCTCGCCCGGCATGTCGATATGCAACAGCCTCATCATCGCGACCGCCACGCCGGTGCAGACGCAATCCCAATGGGCTTCGGCGCGGTAGTCCGCAGCGGTAAGGCCGGTTTCTTCCTCGACCTCGCGGGCGATGCTGCCTTCGATGTCGAGCCGATCGCCGCTGACGTCATCGCGATCGGGCGTGCCGGAGGGGAAATAGATGCGACCGGCATTCGAGGTATGCTCGCCCATTTCACCGAGCACAAAGGCGCCGTCGCGGCTGCGCAGCGCGCCCATGCCGAAGCCGTTGAACACGCTACGGTCCGGAAAGCCCCAGTCCCGCCAGGCCAGGAAGCTGGCAAAATCGGTCTCGAAATAATCGGCGCTGAAACGTCCGGCGGCGAACACCGGATGGCAGCCGAGCAGAATATGGCCGTTCCAGAGCTTCGGCCGCTTGCGCTGCTCGGCCGCGAAATGCGCGTCGATCTCGGCGCGCCGGTCTTGCGCGAACGGCCACGGTCGCGGACGCACCTTGAGATCGAGCGTCGTGACGCGATGAATGACCGGCATGGCCACTGACGCGCCTATTTCGCTTTCATCCCCGTGGTCTTCTTCGCCTGATCGACAAACTTGTTGGTATAGGTCCTGGTGACGTCGATGTTGGCCTTGGCGACATCGGGCGAACTTTCGCTGAACACGGCAAGCACCGCTTCGGCGCCCTTGGGATCCATCTTGCCGGTTTCCGAATACATCGGGATCGTGTTCTTCAGCGCCGCGAGATAGAG
Organism: Bradyrhizobium sp.; assembly: GCA_039935515.1. Lineage (GTDB taxonomy): Bacteria > Pseudomonadota > Alphaproteobacteria > Rhizobiales > Xanthobacteraceae > Bradyrhizobium. The sequence continues at coordinate 1,252 of JBDTKD010000521.1, read as the reverse complement.
TTCCCTGTTCTTGCCGACCATTTCCGCCGGCATTTTCGCCATCACCTCTTCAGGCGTATGGGAATGAATCCAGGCCAGCGTGTTCAAGATCGCGCCGGTCAGCGCCTGCACTTCCTTCTCATGCGCGGCGACCCAGGCGGTCGTGCTGTAGAGCGCGCCCCCCGGATATTCGCCGCCGAACACCGCCAGCGTGTCCTTCTGGGTGCGGGTGTCGCTGAGAATGCGCAGGTCCGGATGGCTGCCCTGCAACACGGTGACCGAGGGATCGAGCATCACGGCGGCGTCGATCTGGCCCTGTTCCATCGCCGCCACCGCGGTTGCGCCGAGGCCGACCCCGATCACGGAGGCGCTGGCCGGATCGAGGCCGTTTTTCTTCAATAGATATTTGAGGAAGAAATCGGTCGACGAGCCCGGCGCGCTGACGCCGACCTTCTTGCCGGCCAAGTCCTTGATCGATTTGATCTCGCCATTGTGCGAGGGCGACACCACCAGCACCAGCCCCGGATAGCGGTCATAGACCACAAACGCCTGCAGCTCCTGCTTCTTGGCGGCGAGATTGACGCAGTGGTCGAAATAGCCCGAAACCACGTCGGCGCTGCCGCCGAGCACGGCCCTGAGCGCGTCCGAGCCGCCCTTCAGATCGACCAGTTCGACCGCAAGGCCCGCTTTGTCGAATTCGCCGAGCTGCTTGGCCAGCACGGTCGGCAAATAGCACAGGCAGGCGCCGCCGCCGACGGCCACCGTGATCCTGGTTTGCGCTGCGGCGAAATCAGACATTAGCATCAGCGCCAACAGCGTCGCGGCGATCCGGCCAAACATCGTCCTCATGGTTTCCTCTCCTTTTGGTCGACCGCACGATAAAGCAGTGCGCGCCGCTTGAGAAGGCGACTTCCGGCGGGCTGGCCAACCGCCGCGCGGCGGCCTAGCATCCGCGGACAAAAACCGCCAGGGAGGAAAAATCCATGAATCGCATCGCCACCACACTGTCGATCGCTGCCGCCTTCGCCGCCGGCTGCGGTGTCACGCATCTGCTGCGCCCCGCATTCGCCGCCGAAAACATCACGGCGCAGATCATTCACACCGGCGAGATGGAGGGAGATGCGCTCGGCGCGGCCAACAAGGTCGGTTACCGCTCCAAGATGTTCGTCTCCGCGGACGGCGCCACCATTTCGATCCAGGATGGCAACGTACCAAAGCACCTGCATCCCAACACCAACGAAATCCAGTACATCCTCGAAGGCACCGGAACGAT
>JBDTKD010000520.1:0-2703 GCA_039935515.1 Bradyrhizobium sp. | reverse complement strand
AGGCTTGCGGCTCGCGCAGCCGGTCGAGGCGATCATACTCGGGGAGGTCGTTCGCAAAACCGAGCCTGGCATGGCGGCGCTCGTACCTGCCTGAAGCTTGACGACACCTCCTGCGCTTTATTCCCGGCCTGCGTCCTGCGGCGGGCCATGACGGTGGCCAGCGCTGCATTTCTTCAAGCTCTTGACGGTTATACGCTGGGCGACCTGATTGAGCCGGGCGGGAAGCTGCGCGCGCTACTTACCATTTCTCAAAGTGACCGCGATGTGGCGTCACGGTCAAATCGGGTCGCACGACGGGAACCGCCTGAATATTAATGTCGGGAACCTGACATATAGGATATAGCTGTGCTGGTCATCGACCCAGCATCGCTATCTTCATAAGAAAAAATTTGCTCAACCCAAAGATAACAAAATTTCCCTAACTCGGCAAATTGCGCTTCTCTGAGGCAGTGCCGTGCTTTAAGGCCCCCCGGCACAGTCTCCAAGTCGCAGCCCCCGGCATGCCTCCTCCCGAGCGTGCTGGGGGCACTTGGAGACGCCAGAAAAGCCAGCAATGAGTGGCACAACTTCGAGTGGCACAACTTCAATTTTATCCCGTTTGCCAGCACCGCGAACCGACGCGAGTGTCTTAGCGCCATCGCAGGGGCATCGGTTGGCCCGGCGGCGAAACGCGCAAGTGGGAGCGTTAGCATCTCGATCAGTCCGTATCGCAGACGACCCGTCCTCGGCGTCTATCGGTGACTGAGAGCGCTACACGCTCCCGCCTGATCCAGCGGTGAAGCCCATGACAGACTCTTCATACCTTCGCGACAAGGCAGAGCAAGCACTTCGTCTCGCCCGAGACAGCACTGATCAGGTGCTTGTAAAGAGTCACATAGAAGTTGCTGCGGAGTATTTGGGACGCGCAGATGCGATTGACCTTGTAACTAGTCTCAGGGAAGTTGCTGCGGCGTTGGGCGAGGACATTGAGGCCCGCAAAATCAACTGGCAATAGAAACGCGACAGCATGAGTTTTGCCGCTCACGCCAGCCGCAACGTCAATTGCCGACCGATCCAAGGTGACGCTCGACGAATGCCTCGATCGAAGACGAATTGTCCCACTCGACGACAGCGGCGCCGCTCCAGCGAACGTCTGTCCACTTTTTAACACAGGAACCGCGAACCCGATCAACATATGGGAACTCAGCCAAGGCCGTAGCTCTCGACGATATTCAACCTGGCCGTATCACTTCATCGTTGTAATAGTCATCGAGTTCTGCGTATCGGGCGTTCCAGTCAAAGATGGTCTCGGTGCCATGCTTCGGCGCGCCTTTCAGTCGGTTCCCGCTTATGTCGGAACGGTACGCGCCGAGATCGGTGTCGTATCTGAGCACCTTCCAAGGCACCGGGTAATGGTCCTTGCCGATGCCTAGAAAGCCGCCGAAGCTCAGCACGGCGTAGGCAATTTCCCCGCTGGTCTTGTCAATCATGACGTTCTCGATCGAACCTATTTTCTTGTTATCGGCGCCATAGACGGCTTTCCCCGACTCTTTATCGCTGGCGATGAGGTTGCTGGCTCTGCCTTCGGCGGTGGACATTGGCTTCTCCTTTGCAAGGAGGGAAAAACGCGATTGGCGCGGCAATGGTTCCTCGGCGCGTCGCCAAATAGTAACCTTCAGCCTTCGATCCGCTCCCAGAGCCGTTACGGATGTGACGCTTGTGACGTGTCTGTCAGGTGATAGGGCAGCTATTCGTCCCTTTTGAGTTTCCGCCTTTCCCCAGTGATGATCCTTGCGGCGGAAGCCCGCGATTGCGCCCACTGACGCCATGGAACCGCAGTGTTGGTGGAGTGTTGGTGGAACCCATTCGGAGCTTGCCGGCGGCCAGAAGCCCGGACAGCAAAAGCATGATGATCTGATCGAGAAGATCGAAGAGGATAATCGTCGGGGCGATCAAGCTGACGGGGTTGGCGGTGGCACTTGAGGCAGGGGCAGACGATGGAGGGGTGTATGCTGTCGCAATTCCGAAATAAGGGAATCGATCTCGGCCGGTGTCATGGCGCGCTCCTGGCGATGTTTGGGCGGTTGGACGCTGGCATATACCCATGATTCCCCCGATTTGACCGGACGGGAAGCCGCTAGGGATGGTGGCCGGTAGCGCCGTCGGCGCCATGGCGGGTTGGACATGCGCGACGGCGACGAGAGAAACAAACCGATACGGCACAAAACGGCCGGCCCAGGGGTTTGAAACGTGTGGCTGTGAAAGGTGTCGAGCCATGAGGGTTGCGTAGCCGGTGGTGGGTCAACGAATTTGGTGAGCCCGATAACATCCATTCTCCATTGATGAAGACCCCGGCCGCTCGCGGCCTCCGCCCAGAGACCCGTAGCGCCGGGCAGCCTCAAAATGCTGGGAATGGGGCCAAACGTTAGCGTGATCAAGTGAACCTAGCGCTAAAGTGCCAGACAAATGGTCAACAGGGACGCCACTGGGTTCTCGTCGCCGGCTTATGTCCCTGGCCGCAACTCCTGGGTAGCTGTGACCATGAACCTAATACCGCTCATTTTCGTAACCGTCGCAATCTTGTCCGTGTTCGCTTTTGCGGCTGACGCGAGCGCTGATTAGCGCGCGGCCGGATAAGACGGCGCCCGAGCCCAAAACGCACCAGCGGCGTTCCTGGAGGCAGGGCGGGGAATGAGGTGCGGACAACGGAAGCCCCGTCCGAGG
>JBDTKD010000519.1:0-9529 GCA_039935515.1 Bradyrhizobium sp. | reverse complement strand
CCCCTTTGCGGGGGATGGCTTGATCGCGCACCTCCGCAGCGTGATCGAATCCGGTATAATCTGTCCGCAACCGCAAACACCCAGAGGGCTCATCATGTACTTCGCCGCAGGCGTCCTGGTTGTTCTAGCTGGGTTGTTCTATGCCGCAGGGCAACACCAGATCGGTTCTCTTGGTTCCGAGATGTGCCAGTACGGCGCGGTGTTTTGCGACAATCCAATCTACGTCCTGGTCGCCGCGGCGCTCGCCGCCGTATGGGGAGCATTCGTGAGCGTGCGATAGGTAATCACCAGCGCTCGTTCACAAGACGGGCGCAGCATCGACCAATGCTCGGGGCATCCCCCGCGCTCGACAGTTCAGCCATTGCGACCGCCGCTCGAATTGCCGCTCGCCCAGTCATGCTTCAGATCGACGATGCGGCGGTCCGGCCGAGACCGTGAGCGATCGTCCGCAAACGTCGGCGTCAGCCGCCGATATGCTGCGAATTCGTGGTGTCGGGCGTCCGGCCCGCGGAACCGGGGCGGTGACGATTTTTTACTGCCTCGCGGTGTCGCGCCAGGTATAAAAATCGCGGGGGATCGTGACCGACAGCTGGAAGGTCAGGCAGCGGGGGAGACGCACTGGGAAGCCTTGGACCCAGGAGGGACCGATGACGAAACTCTACCGGCGAAAGATGCCGATGAGGCTGATGATCGCGCTATGGTTGGCTGCACCGTTCTGCGCGTCCTCGGCATGCGCCACTGGTATCTCGGGACAGGCCAGCGTCGTCGACGGCGACACACTCGGAATTCAGGGCATCCGAATCCACCTGTTTGGCGTCGACGCGCCTGAAACCAGCCAGCTTTGCCGAAGGCCGGATGACGTCCACTATCAGTGTGGGGTACAGGCGGCGCACCAACTTGAGGCGTTCATAGCAAATCGTGCCGTCATATGTTCGCCCGTCGATCAAGGTGGCGGCGGAGCCACGGTTGCCACGTGTTCCGTCAATGGTACCGACCTCGGGGATTGGCTGGTTCGAAACGGTCTGGCGTTCGACCAGCCGGAAGTCTCGGAATGGCGATATCATGACGCCCAGTTGGAAGCGGAACATGCGGCGCGGGGAATTTGGAACGGCGTCGCCGTCAGGCCGTGGCGTTATCGCGACTGCATCGCGCAGCACGGAAAACCCGCCGATTGCTCCGACGAGCCGAGTTCGCACCCGTAAAGGGCTTTGCGCCGGATACGCGATGTGACTTTGTTGACGAGCAAGCAGGGGTAGGGTTGACCGGTTAGGTTAAGGCGCGATCGAGGTTGCGCTCGCGGGCATTGGCCGGAAATCTGCATACGATTGCGTATGGAGGTTTCAATGCTGAGGAAATGCGCGAGGCTTTCGTTGATCACGCTTGCGGTCGTGGCTATCGGCGTTCCATTGCTTGCCGTAGCTTGGGTGGCCGTTGCTCTGATGGGCTACTGAGCCGTGTCGCACACGTTGCAGAACGCGGGGCACGCCACTCTCGGCAAGCGAGACCAACTGATTTTGTCGGCTGCCAAAGCAGCCTTGCTGGTGACGGCATTGATCGTCTTCTCCACGATCGCGATTGGCGCCGGTTTCCGGTCCGCCATCCGGCATCTGGCATCGCCGAGGCGTTCGAGACGTTAACAACCAAATTCGCCGCATTGTGCCGAAGACCGCCCCTTCGGCCGAAACCTTGGAGCTTCGGCGCCGGGCTCGACCCATTTTGCTGCGCGGTTCCAGAATTAACCCGAATCACCCGCATCAAGCTTAATCGACGAGTTTCGTTGCGAAGCCAGCCGGAAGCGCTAGCGTGACTCCGCCGGACATTGTCCCCACGTCCGGGTCCACGACGGCGAAGTCGTCGGGCGATCATACTCCGTCCGACGGCTTCGTTCCTGGAAACGCGACCTACCTGAATTCGATCACTCCCGAGAGTCCGCATGATGTCAGAACATGATCGAAGCAAGGCAACTACGCCGAAAGATCTCACCGAACAGTTTCGGCAATTGAAGATCTTGCGCGCCAAAGTCAGGCAGGCCGAGGCGAAGCTTTCGCGCAAGCCCGGCAAGGGCACTGACCGTCAGCAAAGCGGCGACCTTGAGATCGAGAGATTTGCAGGCGCCACGCCGTCGCGAACGACCTCGACGAAGCGCGATTGAACCACCGCCGATCGGAGCAACCTTCGTCCATCTGCACCATCCGCTTTTCGTTCGGCAACTTTCCACATCATCCGCCGACTTCGCTTGATTTCGCGGCAGCGCGATGTCTCGCGATAGACCTTGTGAAAAGATCGGCTTGATCGGTTCTGCGTTTTAGGGTTAAGGCGCGAATTGCGTTGCCGACATCACGCAAAATTCTATCTTCGATCGCAGTCAAGTGGATTGGCCGGCGCCCACTCGCCGGTCATGCGTACCGCTCGACTAGGGGTCGCTGCCTTCCAGAAGAGGCAGCGGCCCCGCCGAGCGGCAGGCAGCGCAAGGACCAATCACCAGATGCCGGGGTCACAAGGATGGCTGCCGGCGCAGCGGCCGTAGCGCGACTCCCTTGTTTCCCGTTCCAATTCGAGATTGAATACGGCGGTGGCTGGGGAGCCTCAAGCATGCGATTTAACCAGCAGGATTTCCGCCGCCGGTTCGGCATGAATCTTTTTACGGTAGTGGCAGCGTTCGCAACCATCGGCTGGCTTTGGCTGTTGATACAGCTCGCCGACCTGCTTCTGCACCGACATGCAGTCGGGTCCATTCTGCGCTAGTCTAGGGTCCAGACTCAATTGAGCCAGTATGCGACGAGAGCGGCGAGATGAACAGCGGCCAAGAAATTGCGAGCGAGTTTGTCGTATCGGGTCGCGATGCGCCGGAAGTCCTTGAGCCTGCAGAAGCAGCGCTCGATGACATTTCGGCCTTTGTAGGCCCGTCTATTGAAGCGATGGGTGACGATACGGTTGGATTTATTGGGGATTACGGGCTTGGCACCGCGACTGGCGATTTCGGCGCGAAGGTTGTCGCCATCATAGCCTTTGTCGGCGAGGAGCGCGCACATGGGTGGGGCGAGCGCCAGAACATCGGGCGCAGCAGCGATATCGGCATCCTGGCCTGGGGTCAGATGCAAGACGACCGGCCGGCAGAGCGGATCGCTCAGCGCATGGATTTTTGTTGTGCGGCCACCGCGCGATCGGCCGATGGCCTGATTGTGCTCCCCCCTTTTCCCCCGGAGGCGCAACGATGAGCTTTGATCGAAGTCGAGTCGAGCGACAGCGCGACGGAATCTTTGCCGAGCTTGGCCAGCGCTTCAAAGATTGCACGCCATCGTCCGCGCTTGGCCCAACGGTTAAAGCGATTGTAGATGGTCGTGTAAGGGCCGTATTCACGCGGGCAATCGCGCCAGCGCCCACCCGATTGCAGCATGTGAACGATGCCGCTGATGATGCGCCGATCGTCGTCCCGCTCCGGCCCGGTCAGTCCCGTCGGCAAATGAGGCTCGATACGTGCCCATTGCCTATCATTCAGCCAAAACAAACCATCGCGCATTCTCTTGCCCCCGAATCAACACCCAGGCAAGAGAATCACGTGACGCTATTTAGGTACAGACCCTAGCAAGCCGGCGGTCGCTCATCCGGCCTTGCCGGAGGTGAAGGCGCCGCCAACCAGGCTTTGCACCTGCGCCGGATCCGGATCATGTCGACGGCGATCGCGCCGCAACAGATGGCCGGAGCTACCGTCTTTTCATCGCGCGAGCAGGCTCGCCAATCGTTCTTCCGCCAGCGAACAGCAAATCTCGTCGATCTGCTGCGCCAGCAGAATTGCATCTGCCTTGAGTTGTTCGACGTGGTATCCGGACCCTTCGCGTTCGAACTTTTCCAGATCGGCGATGCGGGCGTTGAAGCCGGCCAGTTGAAGGTGAAGTTGCTCAATTTCCGCGTGTGGATCCCGTCCGACCTTCTTCCAGCCTCTCGCCAGTCCCATCGTCGCGCCCCCTGCTGCCGTCACGCCTTCGTGAACTCGATCTGTGGCGGCATGGAGAACTATTCGCGTCAGACTTGGACAGATCATGCGACTTTTTTTGTGGGCGGCAGCCTCCCCTCTGAGACACCCACTCTATTGCAATCGTTCAAGATTTTCGGCCCGTGTCCCTGTGGGCTCTATTTCGGCCCTACGGGCGCGGGCCTCTTCAGATGACGGCGGCGGGAATGGACATTGGCGGCGAAATTGCCCGCTATTCGCGCTTGTCGGTCAAAGCCCGGCCCGTCGCCGGTGCCCATTTACATACCGCCGCGATTTTCTCGCGGACGGCATCCCATCCGGCGAGGCGGAAGGTTGCTTCGTGGCTGGCGGCGGCCCGATCGGTCACGGTGATCTTAAGTCGTGCGTTGTCCGATAGCGACCTGAGAAGTCCGACGGGATCGTCTTTGGCGGAAGCCGTCTTTCCATCCGGTGACAAGGTCCATTGCTGTTTCACAATGGGCTGCTCGTTGACCTGATAGTCGACCCGGAGTTCGCCGGCGCGCAGCGCGCCCCAGGCTCCCTCGGTGCGAACCAAAAGCTCGGTGCGCTGCCCAAGGCAACGGATAATCAGCGTGTTAGGCGCATCTTTCACATTGGAGGTTGAATGCTTGACCGCGGTCAGCAGCGGCGTGTAATCGACCGGTGACGTGGTCTCGCTGACCAGCCAATCAGCCGCAGGTTTCGTGGCAGGAAGGTCGACGACCCTGCCAGGCGCGTCCGGCCGAGCAGGTCGGGCGGAATCGCCGGCCGGGGGACCCGGGGGCAGGTTAGACGGAACGGCCTGGGGATTTGGCTTCGGCGCCGCAGCGGGCTGATCGACCGAGACGGTTCCAGTAGGCGCTTCGGCAGTACGGGGCGGCACAGGCTCTTTTGAGGAACCTGCCTCTTTGGAGGAACCGGCTTCGGAAGGAACGGTGGGCGATGCGGGGCTCGCCGCCGGCTCCGGGCGGACCGACCCGGAAGGATGCTCCGGCGCCGCCCGCTTGGGGGAGGAGACCTCGGACAGGACGTGCTCCAGGCACTCGAGCTGTGCCGCGCGCGTTTTCTGGAAGCAATCCAGCCGCTGAACCGGATCGTCTTCCAGACTGGAGCAGATCGCATCCGCAAGCCGCGCTGCCTGAAAGCAGGACTCCAGCCCGCTGGCGCCATCATTCGCGCGGGCGCCAACGACACTTCCCGCAGTCAACAACACAACAGCGACGAGCCACCACATCAGTGATGCTCGCTCGGTTTGCTTGCCGCTGCGGAGCGATCGAGCCACTCCTGGGCAGGTCGAAAACGTTCCAGTCCAGAAGCGCGCGTGGTCAGATTGACATCCTTCCACTTGGGTTCGAAGCCGGGCGCTTTCAGCTTGTCGACCCGGCTGAATAGCTCGTCGACGAACCGCGCCACCCGGCGATAACGCGGCGAGTCCAGACGCCAATTGTAGGAAGCCAGAATCGTAGGCACCCCGATCGTGGCGACACGTTCGCCCTTGGCGATCAGACTCGGATAATCCGAGGAGTCGAGATACGAAGCGACATAGTAGTCTTCAAATTTGGGGCCGTAGGTCACCGGAAGGAATTTGAAACCCGGCTCCCATTTGCCCTTCACGAATGCATTGACCGGCTTCGACGTCACAAAGACCACGGCGGCAATCTCGCCGTGCTTCATTTGCTCCAGCGCGACGGGATGCGGGATGAACATCTTGTCGACGTCCAATCCGAGGCGGCTGAAGATCAGAGGGCCGGAATAAGCGGCGGCAGTGCCTTGCGTGTTGAAATTAACTTTCTTCCCCGCCAAATCCGCCAGCGATCGAATCTCCGGCCGCACGAAGATGTGCAGCTCGGAGGGAAACAGACTCAGGATGTAGGTGATGCGCTGCTGGATCTGCGGCACCTGGGATTTGTATTCTTCGAGGGCGTCGCTGTTGATGATCGCGGCATCAACTCCCCTGAGGTAAAGCAGATCGTTGACGTTCTCCGTCGGGCCGCGGGTTACGATCGGGAGAACCTGCACTTGGCCACCGTCACTCACGACGCGCGCGATGTCGGTAGCAAAATGGATGGGCGCGCCCTCAAGCAGTCCGCCGGCCAGGCCTACGGTCCAGGCATTCAGCCGGTCCCTGATCTGTGTTTCTGCCGGGGTCCCCGGTGCTGACCCGCCCGGCGCCCGCCGGGATTGCGCAACGCTCCCGTCACAGAGGATCAGGGTGACCAGTAAAAATGCACATACTCTTGCTACAAACTTCATTACAACTCTCGCTAGAAATACTTGTACACGGTTGAGCAAACTAATTAGTTCGGAGCCGCCAGCTCCGCTGAAAGTCCCGCCGTTATAACACCTTGTGTGGTTAACCAGTTGGATTTTTCAGAAAAAGGCGCGGCCGGCCGGAACCCGAATATGAATGCGGATCGGGGCTCAAGCCCGGCGGCGCCTGATGAAGCCACCCAAGAGGGCGTAAAGCCCGGTGTTCATAGCCCTGGGCGACCGGACCCGCCCACCGCCCTGGGCGCATCGTGGCGCACAAATATCCGCCCGCGGCGGGGGCCGGCCAATGGGCGGGATCAAAGATCAAACAGGTCCTGTCGGTCTGACACCGCGAGGCTGCGCAGATCGCCCAGTGTCCCCCGCGGGGCACCGCAATTCCGGCACCTGATCTTGGTCCAGGATGGCGCATCTTCCGCGCAGTCGAACGCGATGCCCAGCGCATCGCAATTGATGCAGACAATCCTGAATTCCGGCCCTCGGGCTGGTAGCTGGCTCGCTTGCATCGCGGATCCTGGTTCATCTTTCAGGAGGAAAATTTATTGGGGCAATGCTGTCTGGTAAATCACGATAATACCGGGGCGAGCCTATCGCATTCAGGCGCGTCGACAACCGGGCTGCCGAATTAACCTGAATACCGAGACCGCCGGTTAATGCGGGAACCGGCGTGGAGGACGGCAGCGCTTTCGGAAGCCCGCCGCGCCACCGTCTTGCGGCCGTCATCCGTACGGGAATGCAATTTGGGAGCAAGACTGGCAAGCCGCGCGCTGCAACCAGGCGGCGCCCATACAGCGATTGGCGCAGCTAACGGCTCAGGGTCGATCAGCTGATCAACAGATCTTCGAGCTGCTTTCCTGAGCCAAGCTGGCGCTGAACCCAATGCGGCTGTCTTCCCCGACCCGACCAGGTTTCTGACGGTTTCTTCGGATTGCGGTACTTCGGCAGGACGGATGGGTAAGGCCGGCGTTCCTCCGCCGAGGACCTCGACCGCTTGCGCGCGCGCTTGTGCGGAAGCTGCCTGGCATTCAAAAGCTCGAGACGCGCCTTCAGATGCGCCAGCTCGGCCGCGATCTTCTCCGCCAGAATGGACTCAATCAGCTCGCGGTGTTTCCACAATTGGTCGACTGTCATCGACACCAGATCGTCGGTGTTGGGCAGCAGAGGTTTGCTATCGAGCGGTAAAGCCACGATTGATGGACCGCGATCGTCCATTTGGTATTCCAGCATGGCAAGCCCTGTTGCTAGTGAATGCTGGTAACATTCCTACAATATTTCAACTGTCATGTCATACTATTGCACAGAAATCGCCGCAATTGCTGCGGTGCACACGCCATCTGGCCCGTTGGCGCTACAAGGCGTCGCCTTGGCCGATCCGAATCGGCGCGAACTCCTTTGACTCCTCGTCTGGCATCGCAGCGAATTTAGTAAGCGTTGCGCTTCCGAAGAACCTCGGAGCATGTCTTCAAGAGAATCTGGATATCGAGCCAAAGGCTCCAATTGTTGATGTACCAAAGGTCCATCTGCACCCGCCGCGAGATTTGCTCAACCGAGGGCGTCGCGCCGCGCAGACCATTGACCTGGGCCCAACCCGTCATCCCCGGTTTGACGTGATGCCGGAACGCATAATCCTGGAGCAGCTTTTCGAAATAATTATCATGGGCCAGCGCGTGTGGCCGCGGCCCGACAACTGACATCTCGCCGCGCACCACATTCCAGAGTTGCGGCAGTTCGTCGATGCTGCTCGCCCGCAACAACCTGCCGATGCCCGTCACGCGCGGATCCTCCCGGCTGGCCTGGGTGACGACCTCGCCGTTTTCGAGGACCGACATGGTCCGGAACTTGAACATCACGAACTCGTGCCCGTTAAATCCCTTTCGGTGCTGCCGGAAGATGATCGGTCCTCTCCCGTCCAGTTTGATGGCAATTGCGCTGAAGGTCATGATGGGGATGAAAAACACCAATGCGATCAGCGCGACCACGAGGTCGATCGCGCGCTTGAGAAGACGCTCGGCGGTACTGAGCGGTGCTCTCTGAACTTCGATGGAGACGGTACGCTGACCGCCTGACGACGCGTGGTTCGTCAAGGTCCGAACCTGAATGTCCGGCAGGAGCCTCGCCGAGATTGGAAGGATTTTGATCTGTTCGCGAATGAAGTCGATCCTGGGCGCATCGCTCCAGGGAACCGCCAATAGAACTTCTGTCGAATTATGCTTGCGGACGAAATTGGCAACCTGGTTGAGCGTGGCGGCGTCGCCGGATTGCTGAAGCACGGGGTCGTCATGTCTGCCCAGTACAAATCGATTGATCTCGCCGGCGCCAAAAAAATCAAGGAGGTCGCGGGGACTGAGCGAGGCAATTTCGTTCTCGTCGCCGACAAGTACCGTATTGCGCCGGCCGATCACCCCGCGCGAAATGGCGCGCTCCACCAGAAACTTGGCAAATTTCCGCTGTCCCAGCAGGGCAATGGGCGCGCCAACCATCAACATCAGGAAAGTTCCGCGCGAAAACGAAACCCCGATCTTGAACACGAACGCGAAGAAAGCCAGTATCAGCCCGGTCGTTGACCAGGAGACAAGAACTTCGGTGATTTCGACACCCGGCTTTGCCGCCCGCTCAAAATCGTAATAGCCGCGTCCACCGAGCCGAATGATATGAATGAAGCTCGCGATCAGTCCGAGCGCGAAATAGGCCGCAAGATCGGGAAGCGGACTGCTGAATGACCAGTGATAGAAAAAGGCGCCGAACAGGCTGACCAGCAGGATGATCAGCGCATCCGCGGTCGAGAGCAGATAAGGGATCGCTTCGCAGGGAAAATTCAGGCGCGGACGCTCATACGGCGTCACCGCGGTCGCGTTGGTTTCCCTGACCTCCGATCCGGTCAACAATCTGCTTTTCCCGCGTTTGGCTTATCCGGCATCAATTAACCGGGGAAATTTATCCCGCAAACCAGATTAAATATTTCATCTTGATTGTGGTACAATAAGCCGAGATTTTCCGAGTTGCAATGCAGCACGAGACAATGCCGCATTCATCGTAAAAATGCGCGGCAACCCGTTCCACAGCTCATTCTGTTCTGGAAACTTGCGGGGGGCGTGGTCAGCGGCCGCCGGATTTCATCGACGCCGGCGCCAGATTGGCGCATTCGACGCTGGATATCCGATTCAACCGCGGGATTGGCTGCTGCCCCTTGGAACCACGGCGATCCTGAAGTCTTCGATCTTGCTGCCGGCCTTGAGCGCCGATACCAGCCAGCGCGGTTTCTTTCCCCGCCCCGACCAGGTTTCTTCC
>JBDTKD010000518.1:0-9815 GCA_039935515.1 Bradyrhizobium sp. | reverse complement strand
GGCGCGCGGCATGCTGACCCAGCGCGATGCCCGCGTGATCGAATCGCTGCCCGATATCAAGGTTCCGTCACTGGTGGTGGTTGGCGCCGACGATGCGCCGTTCCTCGCCGCATCCGATTACATGGCGGCAAAGATTCCCGGCGCCAGGAAACTGGTGATTCCGGCGGCCGGTCACGCCGTGAATATCGATCAGCCGCAGGCCTTTGTCGATGCGGTGTTGCCATTCCTGGACGAAGTTTCGAAGACGGCCCCGGAGCGGCTCTCCCAGTCATGAAGACCCCGCCAACTCTGTAACAGTACCCCTCAACCCAACACCTGGATGACCCATGGGACAACATATCAAGCTGACGGCTTCGGATGGTTTTCAACTCGGCTTCTATCGCGCCGACCCCGCGGGCACGCCCAAGGCGGCGGTCGTGGTGATCCAGGAAATCTTTGGCGTCAATCACCATATTCGCGCGATCTGCGACCGCCTTGCCGGCGCCGGCTACGTCGCCATCGCGCCCTCGATCTTCGACCGCATCGAGCCCAATTTCCAGTCCGGGTATTCGCCCGATGAAGTCGCGGTAGCGCGCAAATTCGTCGCCAATCCGGACTGGGCGGCGATGCTCCGCGATACCCAGGCTGCTATCGACACCGCCAGGAATGTCGGCCCTGTCGGCATTGTCGGGTTCTGCCTTGGCGGCAGCGTCGCCTATGCTGCCGCCACCAAGCTGACGGGCCTGTCGGCGGCGATCGGCTATTACGGCGGCGCCATTGTTCGGTTCGCCGGCGACAAGCCGAAAGTTCCGACCCAGCTTCATTTTGGCGAAAAGGACGCGGGCATCCCGCGCGCCGACGTCGAGACCATCCGCAGCAAGCGGCCCGATGTCGAGATCCACACCTATCCCGGCGCCCAGCACGGCTTCAATTGCGACGAACGGGCAAGCTACGACAAGGCAAGCGCCGATATTGCGTGGCCGCGCAGCCTCGACTTCCTTGCCAGGCATTTGAAGAAATAGCCCACGGACGTCGTTTTCCGGTTCACTCGAATCATTGCTGCTTCTCCCGAGGCCTCATGGTTCGAGACGCGCGAAGGCGCGCTCCTCACCATGAGGGTCTGACAGACCTCGCCGATGAGGGGCTGATCGACCTCATCCAGAGGAGCATCGCGAAGCGATGCGTCTCGAAGGATGAAGCCATTGCGGTCGAAATTGCGCCAGCTAAAACCAGCGTTCGCCAACCATTACGGTGTCGCCGGGGTTCACCGGCGTGCCAAGCGGCACCACCATGCGGATGGAGCCCGAATTCTCGGTATGGGTCAGGGTGACACGGTCGCGCTTGGCACGCGGCGAGAAGCCGCCGGCAATGGCCACCGCGCTTTCGACGCTCATATTGGGCACGTAAGGGTATTGGCCGGGCGCCGCAACTTCGCCAAGGATAAAGAAGGGCCGGTAGGATTCAATCTCCACCGCGACCGAGGGATCGCGGATGAAGCCCTTGCGCAGCCTTGTGCTGATCTCGGCGGCGAGTTCGGCCGGAGTCCGCCCGCGCGCCGGCACCGAGCCGATCAGCGGCACGGTGATGGCGCCGCCGGCACCGATCGCATAGGTATTGGTGAGGCCTTCCTGGCCATAGACCACGACCCGCAATTTGTCACCGGCATCGAGGCGATAGACGGCATCATGGGCCGGAGGCATCGGTGCGGCCGCGTAGACCACGGGGAGCGGAGCGTAAGACCGCTGCCGCGCGGCGGCAAAGCTCGTGCGCAGCGCGCTGATGGCGCCACCGGAATTGGCGACCCGCGGGGGCGATGCCATGGTGCTGCGTGGCGGTGGCGCGTAAGCCTGACCGTACGCCATCGAATCGAGATCGTCCTGCGGCTGCTCCATCGCGACGGGAGAGGACGTGTGGACGCAGCCCGAGAGAGCGAGCGCGGTCGTCGCGGCAATAATGGGCAATCGGAACGCGTGCACAACCCGCACTGGAGTCATCCCTCTTGGACAGCTCCAGTCTTGCACCGATTGTGGTTAACAAATCGTGTTTTCAGGCCGCGACATGCGCGATCATGCGCTGACACCCGCCCCGATCGGACAGGACACCCCGGTGCCGCCCAGCCCGCAATAGCCGGCCGGATTCTTCGCCAGATACTGCTGATGGTAGTCCTCGGCGAAATAGAACTCGGCGGCGGGCGCGATCTCGGTGGTGATGGCGCCCAGTCCCTTTGCCGCCAACGCCTTTTGATAGGACGCCCTCGAGGCGTCCGCGGCTTTGCGTTGCATGTCGCTGAAGGTGTAGATCGCCGAACGATATTGGGTGCCGACGTCGTTGCCCTGACGCATGCCCTGGGTCGGGTTGTGGCTTTCCCAAAATGTCTTCAGCAATTGCTCGTAGGAGATCTTCTTCGGATCGAACACCACCAGCACCGCTTCGGTATGGCCGGTGCGGCCCGAACAGACTTCTTCGTAGGTCGGGTTGGCGGTATGGCCGCCCGCGTAGCCGACGGCGGTGGTGTAGATGCCGTCGCCCAGCTCCCAGAATTTGCGCTCCGCACCCCAGAAGCAGCCGAGCCCAAACACCGCCCGCTCGAGGCCCGCCGGGTAAGGCGGCTGCAGCCGGCGTCCGTTGACGAAATGACTGGTCGCGGTGGGAATCGGAGTAGCACGGCCCGGCAGCGCTTCGGCAGCGCTCGGCAATGCAGTGGTCTTGCGCATGAACAGCATGGATACCTCCCTGCGGGATGTCGGTTGAACGAGATCCGTCCCGCCTGTGTGCGAAACGGATGGATGTCGAAGCGCGCTTGAGCCAACCGCCCGCCGAATGCATTCGCACCCGGGTCAATAACGTATGGCTTCAATATAGGTCTTTACGCCGGCCACCGCAGCCCCGTTACCGCGGATGGCACGGCATAAATCGATATCACCCTTGCGCTCAGTTCCGCGAATAGCCGATCAGCGGCTTGCGCGGCCGGAACAGCAGCATCAGCAGGATGCCGAGCACGCCCAGCACCGCAAACACCGGCTGGTCCAGCACGATCCTGATGACACTGGTCCAGAGCCAGGGCGCGTGACTTTCCACCCAGGCCCGGAACGCCTGCTGGCTGGATTGATGGATGTCGTTCCAGAACTCGCCAAACCGGGTAAAACGCAGGGTCTGATCGGCGACCCAGCGGGCGCCGTCATAGACCATGAAGATGAATCCGCCCGCCAGCAGCAAAAGCCCCATCAGCCGGAAAAAACCACGGATCATCCGTCACCCTTTATCTACCGCGCCCGAATGCCGTCAGCCATTACCGGGACGCTCCAGGAAATTCAACCTCATCAGCGTCTTATCGGCGCGAGGCGGTCGGGCCGCCGCGGTTCCGCAAAGCCCGGAAGGCGTTGACGCTGGTGGGCGCGCCCTCTATAAGACCGCCAATGGCGGCGGGCGCAATCCCGCCGCCGCTGTTCTTTGCGCGACGCCGTCATGCGGGGCCTGCTTGCTCCGGGATTGGCATTCTCAGGAACACCCGAAACACACCAGTGTCGATCACGCGGTTGAACGGCCGGCGCTTCAAAGCCCGACTACCCGCGACCGGTCACCGCCGAAGGATAGTTGAGACCATGGCCAATACTACTTCCGCCAAGAAGGCGACACGCAAGATTGCCCGCCGCACCATCATCAATAAGTCGCGTCGCACCCAGATGCGCGGTGCAGTCCGCAGCGTCGAGGAAGCGATCAAGAGCGGCGACCGTGACGCGGCGCTGAAGGCGATGGCGCGCGCGGAGCCCGAATTGATGCAGGCGGCACAACGCAACATCATTCACAAGAACAATGCCAGCCGGAAGGTTTCGCGGCTCGCCCATCAGATCGCGAAGCTCGCGAAATGAATCTGCTGGAAGATTAAGGTCGTTGACGAGCCCGGCACCGCCGGGCTTTTTCGTTTTTGATATTGGCGCCTGTGTACGCGCGCGCCGCGCATCCGTTGTTTGAACAGATGCAATTCTGCCGCACCTGAAACCGCGACGCATGATCGAGAAGTTATCGCAGCTTGTAGCAACGCGCATTTCCGAAAAGCTATTGCGCCTCACATTAACCGGCAATGTCGAATAGTTATTGCGCCCCACATTCGCGAGAATTCTCAGAAAGTTATCGCACCCTGCGCTCAATCGAATAGTGCGCGATCCAGTCGCCGCAGAGGTCGGGCGGGCTGGGTTACCCTGAAAAACAGTCTCGAAAAGCTCCGCGTCGCGAACCACTTATCCCCATAGCGACTCCAAGCGTTCTGAAAATCGGCTTTCGCGTGGTCTGATTGTAAAGAAATTATTAAAAATTTTCCCTGTTGCAGCGAGATTTGCGGCGCTGCCCGGCACGCGCGATTCTGTGCGGTGATTCAAAAACTTGCTTTCGAGTTTCGCAACTTGTGCGGCACCGCGATCGGCGCTGCGGCGCGGGCCGTCTCGAATCAAGGCATTGCGGGAAACCGTGCATCGTGTATTTCTTAACTTGTTCGCGGCGCCCACGGCTCTTCAGACCAGCGCGGTTTAGGAAACGGGGCGGACGTGCAAATCGGCGGCGGTGTGCGCGTTGGCGATGCTTTCCAAGCGATTGTCGGATCGTAACTCATAGCGATGTGAGGACGATGGTTCTGTGTCGAAATTTCTCAGGCGAGGCCTTCCTGCCTCGTGCACTTCGAAAGAGAGAGATACGGCTCGATCAACCGCAATCGTGCGAGAAGCAACGTCCCCGGACGGGTTGAAGGCAGACGGGCTGAGGTGCGCGGCGGCGTAGCGGGACTGAACGATATTGATGTTCGGACGCGGCCGATTGAATTTGAAATATGCTTAAGGTGACAACTGGCCGCGCGCATGCGTGGCGGGTGGGGGAGGTTCTATGCTCTACGGAAACATCGCGGCAATCGACCAGATGCCACGCTCAAACGATGCCGTATCCGATGCCGCCAGCGCGCGGCCTCCCACGCGAACTCCGGACAGACCGTCGAGTACGCACTGACCTCGCGGACGCTTCTTCTTCCAGCTGATGATCTGACCGCCGGCATTGTGCCGAACGGCTGGTCTGTGCCTGCAGACGAAGCCCCGCTTGAGGTCGCCCGCGCGGACGCCCGCACGGCGGTTTCACAGGTCCCCATCACTCTTTCAGAAAAGTCACAAGGCAATGTCGAACATGGAACAGGATCGCTGGTCACGTGTGAAGGGTCGGCTGCGCTCGAGCGTGGGAGAAGACGTTTACACAAGCTGGTTCGCGCGAATGGACCTCGAAAGCGTGCAGGACGAGAGCGTCCGCCTGTCGGTCCCGACGCGGTTCCTCAAGAGCTGGATCCAGGCGCATTACGCCGAGCGCGTGCTTTCATGCTGGCAGGCCGAGATGCCGGAAGTGCACCGGATCGACCTCACCGTGCGCACCGCGATGCGCTGTGCGGCGCCGGCAAAGGAGGCGCCGGCGCCGGCCGATCCGCGCCGCCCCGAGCGGTTCGACGGCCGGCCCGCGCCGGAACTGCGTGCGACCGCGATCGCGCCGGTGTCCGCAAGCCATGACGCGCTCGGGGGCTCGCCGCTCGATCCGCGCCTGACTTTCGGAAGCTTCGTGGTCGGCCGCTCCAATACGCTGGCGCACGCCGCGGCACGCCAGGTGGCGGAAGGACGGCGTGGCGACGCCGTGATGTTCAACCCGCTTTACATCCATGCCGGCGTCGGACTCGGCAAAACCCATCTGCTGCAGGCAGTGACGTGGGCCGGCAATTCCGGCAGTGAGCGCAAGGTGCTTTACCTCACCGCCGAAAAGTTCATGTACGGCTTTGTCGCCGCGCTCAAGACGCAGACTGCACTGGCATTCAAGGAGGCGTTGCGCGGCATCGACGTGCTGGTGATCGACGACCTGCAATTCCTGCAGGGCAAATCGACCCAGGCTGAATTCTGCCACACCCTGAATGCGCTGATCGACGCCGGCCGCCAGGTGGTGATCGCGGCCGACCGGCCGCCATCCGATCTCGAGAGTCTGGACGACCGCGTGCGCTCGCGTCTTGCCGGAGGCCTGGTCGTGGAGATGGGATCGCTCGGCGAGGAATTGCGGCTCGGCATCCTCAAATCGCGGGTCGCAGCCGCGCGCGCGCATCATGCGAGCTTCGATGTACCGATGCCGGTGCTGGATTATCTCGCCCGAACCATCACCCACAATGGCCGCGACCTTGAAGGCGCCATCAATCGCCTGTTGGCCCACAGCAAGCTCAACGCCCAGCCGGTCACGCTGGAAATGGCCGAGCGCGAGGTGCGCGACCTGATCCGTCCGCAGGAACCCAAGCGCATCAAGATCGAGGACATTCAGCGGGTGGTGGCCCGGCAATACAATGTCAGCCGCTCCGACCTGTTGTCGTCGCGCCGCACCGCCAATGTGGTCCGCCCGCGCCAGGTGGCGATGTACCTGGCGAAAACGCTGACCCTGCGCTCGCTGCCGGAAATAGGCCGGCGCTTTGGCGGCCGCGACCACACCACGGTGCTGCACGCCGTGCGCAAGATCGAGGCGCTGGTCGCCAGGGATGTCGCGCTCTCGGAAGAGGTCGAGTCGCTGAAGCGTCAGTTGCAGGAGTGAACGGCTTCCGGTTCCCGGCCATCACCTGGCTTCCCGTTTGAGCCGCTTGGCGAATGCCTTCGTCGAGGATCGCGCCGAACTGTCCGAAAGCCTCTGGTTTCCCCGCAAAACGTGGGGAACGGCCCCACGCATCTCTTGCGCTGGCGGGCCATCCGCGCCACCTTGGGGTCCCCCCTTGAGGTTTGATCAAATCCAGCTTTGATCGGCTTTTCGGGTCTCAAATGCCGTGGCGCGCCGCTGGCCGCCCGGCTTTTCCATCTTCGGATCAGGCGGGTATTGCAATGAAGGTCACCGTCGAACGCGCGCAACTCCTGAAGTCGCTGGGCCACGTCCATCGCGTGGTCGAACGCCGCAACACCATTCCGATCCTCGGCAACGTGCTGGTCCGCGCCGAAAATGCCCGGCTGTCGCTCAAGGCCACTGACCTCGATCTCGAGGTGACGGAAACGCTGGCCGCGGAAACCGGAACCGGCGGTTCGACCACCGTGCCGGCGCATATGTTCTACGACATCGTGCGCAAGCTGCCTGACGGCGCGCAGATCGTGCTGGAAGGCGATGGCGACCGCTCGATCCTGGCGATCCGCGCCGGGCGGTCACGCTTCACCCTGCAGACGCTGCCCGAAAACGATTTTCCGGATCTTGCCGCCGGCGACATGACACATTCGTTCACGCTCGCCGCCCCCGACATGAAACGGCTGATCGATCGCACCCAATTTGCGATCTCGACCGAGGAGACCCGCTATTACCTCAACGGCATCTACCTGCACGCCGCCGGCAGCGCCAAGGCCCCGACCTTGCGCGCCGTAGCCACCGACGGGCATCGCCTGGCGCAGATCGACCTGCCGCCACCCAAGGGCGCATCCGGGATGCCCGGCGTGATCGTCCCGCGCAAGACCGTCGGTGAAGTGCAGCGGTTGATCGAGGACAACGAGGCCGAGGTCGGCATCGAACTGTCGCAAGGCAAGATCCGCTTCACCATCGGCAATGTGGTACTGACCTCGAAACTGATCGACGGCACCTTTCCGGACTATGGCCGCGTCATCCCGCAGAACAACGACAAGGAACTGGTGGTCGACAAGAAGGATTTCGAGGCGGCGGTCGACCGCGTCTCGACCATCTCGAGCGAGCGCGGCCGCGCGGTGAAGCTGGCGTTGTCCGCCGGCAAACTGGTGCTGTCCGTGACCAATCCGGATTCCGGCAGCGCCACCGAGGAGCTTGAGGTCGAATATGCTTCCGAGCCGCTCGATATCGGATTCAATTCGCGCTACCTGCTGGACATTGCCGCCCAGATCGAGGGCGAAGTCGCGGTGCTGCGGCTGGCGGATCCAGGCTCGCCCACGCTGGTGCAGGACAGGGATTCCAAGGGCGCGCTCTACGTGCTGATGCCGATGCGGGTGTAAAGGTCGTCTCGCGAGCAGCGGCGCCGATCTTCCCTCTCCCCTTGTGGGACCTTGTGGGAGAGGGTGGCGCCGAACGAAGTGAGGCGACGGGTGAGGGGTTCGTGCCGCAGACGCCACGCCATCGAGCAACCACGAAGCGCATCCGCGATTTCGCCAAGACGATGCGGCGCCAGCCCACGGACGCTGAAGCGACGATGTGGCGTTTGCTCCGCGACCGACGGCTTGCGCTTTTCAAATTTCGTCGTCAGGTTCCTTTCCAGAACTTTATTCTCGATTTCGTTTGCTTCCAAAGACGCTTGATCATTGAGATCGACGGCAGTCAGCATGCATCGCGCGAACGTGACGCGTCGAGAGACGCGGTCTTGATCGCGAAGGGCTTCCAAATCGCGCACTACTGGAACAATGATGTCTTGCAAAGTCCTTCGCTCGTTTTGGAGGACATCTTCGCAAGACTCACTGAGGACCGCGATTGACCCCTCACCCGTCGCCTTCGGCGCCACCCTCTCCCACAAGGGGAGAGGGAAGAAAGATCGACGATCGAGATAGATGACCGCCTCGCGCATCCATCGCCTTACGCTGACGCACTTCCGCAATTATCGCGCGGCGAGCCTTCTGACCCGTGGCGACGTGGTGGTGCTGGTCGGCCCGAACGGCGCCGGCAAGACCAATTGCATCGAGGCCATTTCGTTTCTGTCGCCCGGACGCGGGTTGCGCCGGGCGACCCTCGACGATGTCGCCGATATCCAGGGCGACGGCTCGTGGGCGGTGTCGGCCGAGGTCGAGGGCGCACTCGGGCTGGCAACGCTCGGCACCGGCATCGACGCGCCCGGCAGCGAGCCGTCCGCCGCCGGCCGGCGCTGCCGGATCGACCGCGAGCCGGTGAATTCGGCTGCGGCAGTCGGCGATCATCTGCGCATGGTGTGGCTGACGCCATCGATGGACGGCCTGTTCATGGGCGCGGCGTCGGAACGGCGGCGGTTCTTCGATCGGCTGGTGCTGGCGATCGACAGCGAGCATTCGGCGCGGGTGTCGGCGCTCGAGCGCAGCCTGCGATCGCGCAACCGCCTGCTCGAGGTGCGCAATTTCGATGACCATTGGTGCGACGCGATCGAGCGCGAGACCGCCGAATTGGCGGTGGCGGTGGCGGCGACGCGGGGCCAGACCCTGACCCGGCTTGCCGCCATGCTGCGCGCGCGCGGCACCGGCGCCGCGTTTCCCGCGGCCGACATCGCCCTCGACGGCTGGATGGAAAACGCGCTGCTGAACGAGCCGGCCACCGCAGTGGAGGACCGCTACCGCGAAATCCTGCGCAACGGCCGCGCCCGCGATGCCGCGGCGGGCCGCACCCTCGACGGGCCGCATCTCACCGATCTGCTGGTCACCTACGCGCCGAAAAGCATGCCGGCCCGGGAGGCCTCTACCGGCGAGCAGAAGGCGTTGCTGATCGGGCTGGTGCTGGCGCATGCAACTCTGGTCGCCGAGACCACCGGCATCACGCCGCTGCTGCTGCTCGACGAGGTCGTGGCGCATCTCGACCCTGCGAGGCGCAAGGCCTTGTTCGACGAACTCGCCAAACTCCGCGCCCAGGTCTGGATGACCGGCGCCGACCCCCTCGCCTTCAGCGAAATCGGCACGTCCGGCGAAATGTTCGACGTCGATTCCGGCCGCATTGCCCCGCGCAGCAGGGCTTAAGGCCGCGCCGGCACAAGCGGGTCCCGGCAACCGCCGAGGCGAAAAAATCGCGCCCTTGAGAGCCTGCAATTGACCGCCCGACCGCGCTTTCGCGATCGCCCCGAAACGGCTCTCGGCGGTCTTGAAAAACCATCAAAAAACCCCATTTATTCAACAGCT
>JBDTKD010000517.1:0-3828 GCA_039935515.1 Bradyrhizobium sp. | reverse complement strand
TTTGCAGAATATCCTGCCGGGTATCTGCGGGCCGATGATGGGGCAGCCGGAGATCTATCTGAACGGCATCGGCGATGCGTTCGACGACAAGGGTGAGCTCATCAAGGACTCGCTGCGGACGGTACTGAGGCAGTACGTCGACGCCTACGCGGCCTTCATCGAAAGGTACTATCGATAGCCGAGCGATGGCTTTAGGATTCCGTTAACCGGACCGTCGCATGCTCCGGTCCCATGGTCTCTCGCAGCCGACTGAAATCCGTGCTCACCGGGCTTGCCCTCTACACGATGGCGGCAGCGATGATCGGCTATTTCGGCGTCAATGCCTATACCGGCAGGTATGGGCTCAACGCCCAGCAGGAACTCGACCAGGAGATCATCGCGCTGACCTCCGAGTTGGCGCGGCTGAAGCAGGAACGGGCCGCGGGCGAACATCGGGTCTCGTTGCTGCGCTCCGACCGGGTCGATCCGGACATGCTCGACGAGCGCGCGCGCTATCAGCTCGACTACGTCAATCCGCACGATCTGGTTCGGACCATCAATCCGAATTAAGCGTCAAATTTCAAATACCGGCGGAATCGATTTCGAAAGTTTCGTGTCGCGTTGCACTGCGGCATAGTGAAATTTTCGGGCGCGCACGCAATGCTTTCATGGCGGTTTGAGTTGGGTTAGAGAGGGTTACCCACCCTCTCATCCGGAATTGCCATGGCCGCACCGAAAAAAAGCGTCGCGAAGGAAGCAGGGCACGACCAAGCAAGCGACTCGCCGCCGGAATTCACCAGGGAACAGGAACTGGCCGCGCTACGCGACATGCTGCTGATCCGCCGGTTTGAGGAAAAGGCTGGCCAGCTTTACGGCATGGGAGCGATCGGCGGCTTCTGCCATCTCTATATCGGCCAGGAAGCGGTCGTCGTCGGCATGCAGATGACCTTGAAGAAGGGCGATCAGGTCATAACCGGATACCGCGACCACGGCCACATGCTGGCCTGCGGCATGGAAGCCAAGGGGGTAATGGCCGAGCTGACCGGCCGCCGTGGCGGATACTCCAAGGGCAAGGGCGGCTCCATGCACATGTTCAGCAAGGAGAAGAATTTCTTCGGCGGTCATGGCATTGTCGGCGCCCAGGTTTCGCTCGGCACCGGGCTTGCGTTCGCCAACCGCTATCGCGGCAACGATTTTGTCAGCCTGGCCTATTTCGGCGATGGCGCTTCCAACCAGGGTCAGGTGTACGAGAGCTTCAATATGGCGGAGCTGTGGAAGCTTCCGGTGATCTATGTGATCGAGAACAACCGCTACGCCATGGGGACGTCGGTGACGCGCTCGTCGGCCCAGACCGATTTTTCCAAGCGCGGCATTTCCTTCAACATTCCGGGCAAGCAGGTCGATGGCATGGACGTCCGCGCGGTGAAAGCCGCCGGTGACGAGGCGGTTGCCTGGTGCCGTGAAGGCAAGGGGCCCTATATCCTGGAAATGCAGACCTATCGCTACCGCGGCCATTCGATGTCCGACCCGGCGAAATACCGTACCCGCGAGGAAGTCGATAAGGTCCGTCACGATCAGGATCCGATCGAGCAGGTTCGCAACCGGCTGCTGGCAGCCGAGATGAGCGAGCAGGAACTGAAGGCGATCGACGCCGAGGTGCGCGAGATCGTGAACAGCGCCGCCGACTTCGCCCAGCGCGATCCCGAGCCTGAGGCGTCCGAACTCTACACCGACATCTATCGCTAGCGCGCACGCTGACTTCCGGAGCTGATATGCCAATTCAAGTGCTAATGCCCGCGCTGTCGCCCACCATGGAAAAGGGCAACCTCGCCAAATGGCTGAAGAAGGAAGGCGAAACCATCAAATCGGGTGACGTGATTGCGGAGATCGAGACCGACAAGGCGACGATGGAAGTCGAGGCCACCGATGAGGGCACGCTCGGCAAGATCCTGATCCCCGAGGGCACCGCCGACGTCGCCGTCAATACGCCGATTGCGACCATTCTTGCCGATGGCGAGAGCGCGTCCGATCTTGGCAAGGCCAGCGCACCAGCCAAGCCGCAGAAGGCCGCCGAATCTGCACCCGACGTGACAAAGGAAGTGGCGGAGTCGCGTTCGCCAGTCGGCGAGGGCAAGCCGACGATCCATGCGCCGACGGCTCCCGCCGCCCCGAAGGCCGCAGCCGAGCCCGATCCGGAAGTGCCCGAAGGCACCGAGATGGCGACGATGACCATCCGCGAAGCGTTGCGCGATGCGATGGCGGAGGAAATGCGGCGCGATCCCGACGTGTTCCTGATGGGCGAGGAGGTCGCGGAATATCAGGGCGCCTACAAGGTGAGCCAGGGGTTGCTGCAGGAATTCGGCGCCAGACGCGTCATCGACACGCCGATCACCGAGCACGGCTTTGCCGGCATCGGCGTCGGCGCCGCCATGGCGGGCCTGAAGCCGATCGTCGAGTTCATGACATTCAACTTCGCGATGCAGGCGATCGACCAGATCATCAACTCGGCGGCGAAGACGCTCTATATGTCCGGCGGCCAGATGGGCTGCTCGATCGTGTTCCGCGGTCCGAATGGCGCGGCCGCCCGCGTCGCCGCCCAGCACAGCCAGGACTACTCGGCCTGGTACTCGCAAATCCCGGGCCTCAAGGTGGTCGCACCGTTTTCGGCCGCGGACTACAAGGGCCTTCTGAAGGCCGCGATCCGCGATCCCAATCCGGTGATCTTCCTCGAAAACGAAATGCTCTACGGCCATTCCGGCGAGGTGCCGAAGCTCGACGACTACGTGATTCCGCTCGGCAAGGCGCGGATCGTGCGCTCCGGCGGTCATGTCACCATCGTGTCGTGGTCGAACGGCATGTCGTATGCGCTGAAGGCGGCGGAGGAACTGGCGAACGAAGGCATCGAGGCCGAGGTGATTGACTTGCGCACGCTGCGCCCGATGGATACCGACACCCTCATTGCGTCGGTGAAGAAGACCGGCCGTGCCGTGACGGTGGAAGAGGGCTGGCAGCAAAGCGGGGTCGGCGCCGAGATCGCCGCGCGGCTGATGGAGCACGCGTTCGATTACCTCGATGCGCCGGTGGCGCGGGTGTCGGGCAAGGATGTGCCGATGCCGTATGCGGCGAACCTCGAAAAGCTCGCACTTCCGTCGGTGGCCGAGGTCGTCGAAGCCGCCAAGGCCGTTTGTTATCGCTGACAGAGCAGGGCTCGAACATGCCGACCAACATCCTGATGCCCGCGCTGTCGCCGACGATGGAGAAGGGCAATCTCGCCAAGTGGCTCAAGAAAGAGGGCGACAAGGTCAAGTCCGGCGACGTGATCGCGGAAATCGAGACCGACAAGGCGACGATGGAGGTCGAGGCGGTCGATGAGGGCACGCTTGCGAAGATCGTGGTGCCCGAGGGCACCCAGGACGTTGCCGTCAACGACGTGATCGCGGTGCTGGCCGGCGATGGCGAGGATGTCAAGGCGGCGGGCGCGGCCGTGCAACCGCCGAAGGGCGAACCGAAGGCGGAGGCCAAGTCGGAGGCTAGATCGGAGGCAAAGGCGGAGACCCGATCGGAAGCCCCGAAACAGGCTCCGGCTTCTCCTGCCAAGGAAACTCCCAAGGAAACTCCCAAGGCGCCGCCGCCCGCCGCATCGCCGAGGGACGGCGCGCCGCAATCCAACGGCCACGGCCGCATTTTCTCCTCGCCGCTGGCCCGGCGTCTTGCCAGAGAAGCCGGCATCGAACTCGGGCGGATCAACGGCTCCGGCCCGCATGGCCGCGTCATTGCGCGCGACGTCGAGCAGGCCAAATCCGGCAAGGGTCTGAAGGCCCCCGCCGCCCCTGCCGGGACGCCCGCGCT
>JBDTKD010000516.1:0-6019 GCA_039935515.1 Bradyrhizobium sp. | reverse complement strand
CGGTACGCACGAAGCCGACATAGTTCGCTACCGGACTGGCCGGTTCATGCAAGACGACACCCTGCGCCGCAAGTTTCTGCTCGATCGTACCCGCCATGTCTCGTCCCCGTTTGATGCTCCGGCACCCGATCCAGGCGATCGGGTCCGCCTTGTTTCGCGCATCGCGCCGCCACTTGCAAGCGACCGCCGGTCGCCGGTGAAGGCAGCCGTCCGTCCGGCACCGGCCAAAGAACGCCGTCGCTCAGCCGATAATTCCGCCCCTTTTTCGCGGCGCGGCCCTAGTTGTGGCGCAATACCTCGGTCATTAATGCGACAAATCACGGTCGAGGAAAAGACATGGCTCGCTTGCTGCGGATTGCGCCCCGAGACGTTACAGCGCTGGCGCTGACGGTCGCCGCCATCGCGGCGGCGCCGGGCCTTGCCGGCGGCCAGGCCGAAGCTGCGGCCAGCATCCCGTTTCTGCCGCATCAGGCGCTGTACGATCTCAGCCTGGTGAAGTCGCGCGGCTCCAACGCGATCAACAGCGCGCGCGGGCGCATTCTCTATAATTTCTCCGGCAGCGCCTGCGAAGGCTACACCTCGGAGTTCAGGCAGGTGTCGGAACTGGAAAGCGGCGAGGACAAGGTGACATTGAGCGATTTGCGCTCGACCTCCTGGGAAGATGGCGCGGGCAAGAGCTATCGCTTCAAGATCGAGACCCGAATGAACGACAGCGACGCCAGTCCGGTGGATGGCGTGGCCGAGCGGGTCGGCGATCATGTCACGGTCAAATTGAAACAGCCCCAGGCCAAGACCTTCACGCTCGACGGCGACACGGTGTTTCCGACCCAGCAGATCCAGCGCATCATCGAGGCGGCGCGGGCCGGAAAATCGCTACTCGAACTCACGGTCTATGACGGCTCCGACAACGGCGAGAAGGTCTACAACACGCTTTCGGTGATCGGTCAGCCGATTCCCGGCGACCGCAGCATCGCTTCGCCCGACCCCTCCACCGAAAGCGCCGCGATGAAATCGCTGACGCGCTGGCCGGTCACGGTGAGCTATTACGACCGCGGCACCAAGGCTACGGAGGGCGAGCAGACCCCGGTCTATTCGATGTCGTTCGAGCTGTTTGAGAACGGCGTGTCGCGGGCGCTGGTGCTCGATTACAACGATTTTGTCATCTCCGGCGCCCTGGGCAAGTTCGACATCAAGGATTCCAAGCCGTGCAAGTGAGGGGGGGATGGCGATCGGTTGGCCCCGGATTTCGCTTCGCTGCATCCGGGCTACGCATTCTCACCGTCGCAATGACGCCGTAGCCCGGATGGAGCGCAGCGCAATCCGGGAATCGTGATGCGGCCAGCGCGGCGAACACCATCATTCCTCCGGCTGTTCCGGCCTCTCATAGGCGATGCCGCGGATGACTGCCGTGCTGCCGAACTTCCTGCGCAAATCGTCGATCGCGCGCTCGGCATCGGCCGACCGGCGGTCGAGCATGTCGGTGTCGCTGGCCTGCGAACCCGCGCGCAGTGCACTGACGCCGGTGCCCATCAGCCGGAACGCGGTGCCGTCGATCTCCTTCGCCAGCATTTCGCGGGAAACCGCGAAGATTTTCGCCGCAAGCTGCGTCGGTGCGTGGATCGATTGCGAGCGGGTACGCTGCCGGAAGTCTGCTGTCTTCAGCTTCAGCGTGATGGTGCAGCCGGCGAGACCGCTGCCCTTGAGCCGCGCCGACACCTTCTCCGACAGCCGCCACAGCATTTTTTCCAGCGTGGCAAAATCGCGGGTGTCGGTTTCGAATGTGGTCTCGCTGGAAATCGTCTTGGCGCCGCGATCGGGCACCACGCGGCGGTCGTCGATGCCGCGCGCGAGCCGCCACAGCCTGCGGCCCTCGGTTGCGAACTGCTTCATCAGCTCGACCTCGTCGGCGCGCTGCAGGTCGGCGATGGTGCGAAAGCCGCGCTGTGACAGCCGCTCCTGGGTGGCGGGACCGACGCCGAAAATGAACCCGACCGGTTTGTCCGCCAGCATCGCGCGGGCTTCGTCCCGGTCGAGCGCCGCAAACCCGCGCGGCTTGTCGAGGTCGGAGGCGATCTTGGCCAGGAACTTGTTGCAAGACAGGCCGACCGAGACGGTAATGCCGATATCGCGCTCGACCTCGCGGGCAAAACGCGCCAGCACCTTGGCCGGGATCATGCCGTGGACGCGCTGGGTGCCGCTGAGATCGAGAAACGCCTCGTCGATCGAAAGCGGTTCGACCAGCGGCGTCAGCGCCGCCATGGCATGGCGGACCTCGCGACCGACCCTGACATATTTCGCCATGTCGGGCCGGATCACGATCGCAGACGGGCACAGCGCCAGCGCCTTGAACATCGGCATCGCGGAACGCACGCCGAAGGTCCGGGAAATGTAGCAGGCCGCCGATACCACCCCGCGCTTGCCGCCGCCGATGATCACCGGCTTGTCGGCGATTTCAGGGTTATCGCGCTTTTCCACGGTCGCGTAGAACGCGTCGCAATCGATGTGCGCAAGGGTGAGGGCAGCCAACGCGCGGTGGCGGACCAGGCGAGGCGAACCGCATTCGCTGCAGCGGCGGGCCGCGAAGTCGAGCTCGCCGAGGCAGTCCCGGCAAAAGCAGGTCGGGCCGGCAAGCTCGGGCGCGGCAGCGGTCACGGCACGTCGCGCTCCCAGGTCGGATCGTTCAGCGCCTGGTGGGCCGCGGCGATGTTGGTGGGATCGAGGTGCGAGGCGGCAGCGAACGCCTTCACGGTCGCGTCATCGCGTAGGACGAAATCGAGCACATTCACGAGGAAATGTGGGTCGGTTGCGGCCGTGCGCAGCGTCTCCGGACCGATCCCGGTTTCGGCCAGGAACAGGCCCAGCCGCCCGGCGTCGCCGGCGATGAAGGAAAGCGCCTGAACGGCAACTATTTCAGCTACTTCGCGAGGGTTGTGAGCAGGCTTCTTCAACAGGGGTATTTGCCTTTCCGTAACTTATGGTCTCTATTTTGCAACCATCATGCCCGAGTCTGCGCAACGTGTTCAAGCAAGGGGCAAGCATTTTGCGGGCACTTTGCAAAAAGAAAGCGCTGGGGTTTAACGGGTTAGAGCGAATCTGGCGCTAGTTTGAGCTCACATTTCGACACGCCCGGCGACCGCGCACGCTGGAATCATCCGACGGGGATTGGGAGGGCGGGATGGCAAAAACCGTCCTGATCGTGGAGGACAACGAGCTCAATATGAAGCTCTTTCGCGATCTACTGGAAGCGCATGGCTATCGGACCTCCGGCACCAGCAACGGTTTCGAGGCGCTCGATCTGGTCCGCAAGCTTCGTCCCGACCTTGTGTTGATGGATATTCAGCTTCCCCAGGTGTCCGGGCTCGAAGTGACAAAATGGATCAAGGACGACCCGGAACTGCGCGCCATTCCGGTGGTCGCGGTGACGGCATTTGCGATGAAGGGCGACGAAGAGCGGATTCGCGAGGGCGGCTGCGAGGCCTATCTGTCCAAGCCGATTTCGGTCGGCAAGTTCATCGAAACCGTTCGGCGCTTTATCGGGTAGGAGAAAATTTTCGATGTCCGCGCGTATCCTGGTCGTCGACGACGTCCCCGCCAATGTCAAGCTGCTGGAAGCAAGGCTGTCCGCCGAGTATTTCGACGTGCTGACCGCGTCCAGCGGAGCCGAGGCGCTGGCGGTCTGCGCGCGTGCCGAATGCGACATCATCCTGCTTGATGTGATGATGCCCGATATCGACGGCTTCGAGGTTTGCCGCCGGCTGAAATCCAGCCCGGCCACCCATTTCATTCCGGTGGTGATGATCACGGCGCTGGACAGCCCCGCCGACCGGGTGCGCGGCCTCGAGGCCGGCGCCGACGATTTCCTGACCAAGCCGGTGTCCGACATCGTGCTGATTGCGCGGGTTCGGTCGCTGACCCGGCTCAAGATGATGACCGACGAGTTGCGCATGCGCGCCGTCACCTCGCTGGAAATCGGCTTGCAGGCGCCAGAGCGCAGCGCGGTCGCCGACACCGGCAAGGGCGGCCGCATCCTGCTGGTCGACGACCGGCCGTCGTCCTATGAGCGGCTGGCCCCGGTGTTGAGCGCCGAACATACCGTCGATGTCGAAATCAAACCGGCGGAGGCGCTGTTTCGTGCCGCCGACGGCAATTACGATCTGCTCATCGTCTCGCTCGGCCTTGCCAACTACGACGGCCTGCGGCTGTGCAGCCAGGTGCGCTCGCTGGAGCGGACCAGGCAGATGCCGATTCTCGCCATTTCCGACGCCGACAACAATGCGCGGCTGCTGCGAGGCCTCGAGATCGGCGTCAACGATTATCTGCTGCGCCCGGTCGACAAGAACGAGTTGCTGGCGCGCGCGCGCACCCAGATCCGCAAACGGCGCTATAGCGACCATTTGCGCGACAACGTGCAGAACTCCATCGAAATGTCGATCACCGACGCGCTGACTGGCCTGCACAACCGCCGCTACATGGAAGGCCATCTGGGAACGCTGGCCGAACAGGCCGCAAGCCGCGGCAAGCCGCTGGCGCTGATGATGCTCGACATCGATTTTTTCAAGTCGATCAACGACAATTACGGCCACGACGCCGGTGACGACGTGCTGCGCGAATTCGCGGTCCGGATCCGCAAATCGATCCGCGGCATCGACCTCGCCTGCCGTTATGGCGGCGAGGAATTCGTGATCGTGATGCCGGAGACCGGCCTGCATGTCGCCGGCATGGTGGCGGAACGGCTGCGGCGTTCGATCGCCGGCGAGCCTTTCGCGGTCAACAAGGGCGCCAAACGCATCGAGGTCACGATCTCGATCGGGCTTTCGACCCTGGAAATCAAGGGCGAGGCTGTTGCCGATGTGCTCAAGCGCGCCGACACCGCGCTCTACCGCGCCAAGCATGACGGCCGCAATCGCGTGGTCGCGGCGGCGGCGTAAGCCGCGCAGCCGGCGTAGCCCGGATGAAGCGAAGCGAAATCCGGGGGCCGTCCCATCCGGGTTGCGATTCCCGGATTACGCCAGCGCTCATCCGGGCTACGACTTCCCCTTAACTGTTGACAAACAGCGTCGTCGCATTGCCCATGCCCATGTCGAGCGTCACCTGGATCCCGTCCAAATTCATCCGGAGCTGGTGCAAGCCCTACTTGATCTTGGACTCGCGGAATTCGACGTGCTTGCGCGCAACCGGGTCATACTTCTTCTTGACCAGCTTGTCGGTCATGGTGCG
This sequence comes from Bradyrhizobium sp., assembly GCA_039935515.1. GTDB lineage: Bacteria > Pseudomonadota > Alphaproteobacteria > Rhizobiales > Xanthobacteraceae > Bradyrhizobium. The sequence continues at coordinate 802 of JBDTKD010000516.1, read as the reverse complement.
CGAATTCTTCTTGGCGACGTAATAGAAGCCGGTATCCGCCGAGGAGACGAGCTTGACCTTGATGGTGACCGCTTTGGCCATGTTAAGGACCTCAAATCGTGGGAAATCGGGTGCCGGCGAAAACTGGCCTGCATTTGCGCGCAACCTAGCCCCGATCCGCCCAAAGTCAAGGTTTTGGCGGCAAACGAGCGATTAGGCCTCAAAGAAGCGGATTTTTGGCCTGCCCGGAACAAGCCGGATTGGAGCCTTCCGGTGCCCGCGCTGCGCCACTCGATTCTTGACCGCAGGACACCGCGCCGCGTTCTACGTCTGGTGGGACAAACCTGACCAGGAAATCCTCCACATCGACTGTCCTGCAACGGCTGGTTGTTATATATTCCTCACAAACGGTAGAGCTATCCTCGGCAATGAAGAACGGAACGACCGTATGGCAATGCGTAAATCGGTCCTGAAATCGCCTCCGGCACGTCCCGAGCTTGACCGCCTATTGGAGCGAGCCCGGGCTTCGGGCGTGACCGATGATCAGCTCAGGGAACAACGCGTCAGTTTCGCATACGGTAATGCGCCGGCAAATTCGGGAATTACCAAAGAAACGGCAAGAAATGCCGCAAACAGCATTCTGATGCGACTACCCGCGCGCTGAATTGGGAGGAAGAGCCTTACCCGGGCTCTTTTTTCGGATGATTGTTTCGGAAGGTGACGATCCCGCACTCTTTGATCTTGTCCAGGAAAGAAACCTTCTCCGACAATACGATCTGCTGACGAACTGCGTCGAAATCGGATTGACGCAAGGCTACACCGC
>JBDTKD010000515.1:0-2875 GCA_039935515.1 Bradyrhizobium sp. | reverse complement strand
AACGGCCCTGCCATCGACGATACCGGTGGCTCCCTTGCCGGCGGACGAAGCAAAATCGCTGACCTCGGCAAGCGCAAGCTGGCGCTCCCTGGCTGCATCCAGGATCGCCTGCGCCAGCGGATGCTCGCTGCCGCGCTCGACGCTGGCGGCGAGCCGCAGCAACTGGTTTTCGTTGAAACCGTCCGCCGGAATGATCCCGACGATCTTCGGCTTGCCTTCGGTCAGCGTACCGGTCTTGTCGATCACGATGGTGTCGACGCGCTCGAGGCGCTCCAGCGCCTCGGCGTCACGGATCAGAATGCCGGAATGCGCGCCGCGGCCGACGCCGACCATGATCGACATCGGCGTCGCCAGACCCAGTGCGCAGGGACAGGCGATGATCAGCACCGTCACGGCCGCGACCAGCGCGAAGGTCAGCCGCGGCTCGGGCCCGAACACCATCCAGGCTGCGAATGCCAGCAAGGCCGCGGCGATCACCGCCGGCACGAACCAGCCGGCGACCCGGTCGGCCAGGCGCTGGATCGGCGCCCGCGAGCGCTGCGCCCGCGCCACCATGTCGACGATCCGCGCCAGCATGGTGTCGCGGCCCACTCTATCGGCGCGCAGGATCAGGCCTCCGCCCTGGTTGACGGTGCCGCCGATGACGTGGGCGCCTTCGGCTTTCGAAACCGGCATCGATTCGCCGGTCACCATCGATTCGTCGACCGACGAGCGGCCTTCGGCGACCACGCCATCGACCGGAATCTTCTCGCCGGGGCGCACCCGCAACAGGTCGCCGACCGCGATCGCGTCGATGGCGACGTCCTCGTCGCCGTTGACGGCGATGCGCCGTGCGGTTTTCGGCGCAAGCCCGAGCAAGGCGCGGATCGCTCCGGAGGTGCGTTCGCGCGCACGCAATTCCAGCACCTGCCCCAGCAGGACCAGCACGGTGATGACAGCAGCCGCCTCGAAATACACCGCGACGGCGCCGTGCATGCCGCGAAGCGCGGGCGGGAACAATTGCGGCAGCAGCGTGCCGACCACGCTGTAGAGAAAGGCCATGCCGGTGCCGATCGCGATCAGGGTGAACATGTTGAGATTTCGGGTCACCAGCGAACGCCAGCCCCGCACAAAGAACGGCGCGCCGGCCCACAGAACCACCGGCGTGGCAAGCACGAGCGAGATCCAGTTCGACCATGGCGACGCCATGACGGGCATCAGGCCGAGATGGCCGCCCATCTCGAGCACGAAGACCGGCAGGGTCAGTGCCAGCGCGATCCAGACCCGCCTCGTCATGTCGATTAGCTCGGGATCGCGGGCTTGGTCGAGCGAGACCTGCTCGGGCTCGAGCGCCATGCCGCAGATCGGGCAACTGCCCGGTCCGACCTGCCGCACCTCCGGATGCATCGGACAGGTGTAGACGGCGCCGGCCGGTGCGGCGGGCGCAGCCGGGCGGCCCGGCAGGAATTTTTCCGGCCCGGCTTCGAACCGTTCGCGGCAGCGGGCGCCGCAGAAGAAATAGTCCTGATCCCGGTACGAAGAGCGATGCTTCGCGGAGGCCGGATCGACCTTCATGCCGCAGACGGGATCGATCGCCGGCGCGGTCGCGACGCTGGCTTCGTGCTGGCCGCAGCTTGCGTGCGGGTCGGCGGCATGCGCGTCGCCGTGAGAATATTCCGCCTGTGCCACCGAGCGCCCTCTTGATGAAAATACCCTATGGGGGTATATGACGCGGATGCGCACCGAGATCAAGGCCTCCTGCCTGAAACGGCTGAAACGAATTGAAGGCCAGATTCGCGGCCTTGCCGGCATGGTCGAGGATGACCGCTATTGCATCGACGTGGTGACCCAGATCGCGGCGGCGAAGGCGGCCTTGCGCCGGGTCGAGGAGGAAATCCTACGTGACCACGTCGCCCATTGCGTCGAGCATGCGATCTCCTCCGGCGACAAGGCCGACCAGCGCCGTAAGATCGCAGAATTGATGGACGTGGTCGGCCGCGCCGATCGGTGATCGGAAGCCGGCCGTCATTCGGTCGTTCGCGGCATGCCTTGGTTAATGTGCGGTGACGCCACCCCCTCAAATCGCAACCAGGCGGCGGCTGCATCCTTAAAATTTGTGACTTATTGACACCCCCATCAGAACCGACGGGGGAGACAAAATGGCCACACCAATCACCGGGGACGACAGGTATCCGGTTTGCGAACGGGCGCTGCGGAGACAGGATTGGCTTCTGGTATCGTCGTTCGGGCTGTGGGCCGCGGTGCTCGGGCTGTCGCCGGTCCTGGCGTTCCATCTACTGATCGGAAGCTGAGGTCGATCGACAACTGCCATCGTCGTTAATCGGCGGTAGCACCTGTGTTTAAATGCGAGCGAAATTGCGACCGGCTTTTTAAAAGACGACGCGTATCAAAGTCGCCGGAAGAATAAAAAAGCGCGGGGGAGTCGTGAATAAAGAGAACCGTGAACAGCGGGGTTTTACCACGCAGGATATCCTGTGGGCGCTCGGCATCTGGTCGGTGATCCTGACCCTGTCGCCGGTGGTCGTCTTCTACCTGCTGATGGTGAATTAGCACACATGGAAAAACGCGCGGAGCCCGCGCGTTCTTTGTCGGCGTTGCCGGACGGCGTGGTTACGCCGCCTGCTTGTGCATCGCGCCGGACCCCGACGCCGAACCACGGATCGCCTTCACCGAGCGCTCGATCGCAGCCCACAGCCGGCCGATCTCCGCCGCGGCGCGGCCTTCCGCATAATATTCACGCGCGCCTTCGCCATGGCTCAGGGCCATCAGCAGATCGGCACGGTTGGTGATCTGGCCGCCCCAGACCGGAGCCCGGAACTTGGCCAGCGCCTCGCGGGCGATGGTTACGATCGGGCTTTCAACCTCGTCCCTGCGG
>JBDTKD010000514.1:0-4529 GCA_039935515.1 Bradyrhizobium sp. | reverse complement strand
AGCCCGCGGTCGGGACGAAGAGGTGGCCGCAGTCGAACAAAAAGGTGACTGCTCATCTTGACACACACCTTCCCCATGTGAGCAATCCATGGCGCGGCAGGCGGAGGCATGGATTGCTTCGTCGCTGGCGCTCCTCGCAATGACGGCCGAAAGCAACGGCCCCGGATTTCGCTGCGCTCCATCCGGGCTACAGGCTACAGGCCCTCGGGCACAGGCTGATCGCGGCCGATGAAGGCGCCGCCTTGTTGCAGCTGCTGCTGCAGTTTCCCGACCGCGATATCGCGCGGGAGGGTGTTGCCGGATAGCGCCAGCGCCGCGGCGGTGCCGGCGGCTTCGCCCATGGCGAAACAGGCGCCGGAGACGCGTGCTGCCGACTGGCCGTCATGGGTCATCGAGGCGCAGCGGCCGGCCATCAGCAGATTGTCGATGGCTGCGGGGACCAGCATGCGGTAGGGCAATTCGTTGAAGCCGCGCGATTGTGGAATCGGCGGAAACTTGAAGATCACATCGCCCGCGACGTGGGTCTCGATCGGCCACCCGTTGACGCCGATCGAATCCTCGAACGCGGCGCAGCCGAGCACGTCGTCGCCGCTGAGCATGTAGCCGCCGACCACGCGCCTCGTCTCGCGGATGCCGAGTTGCGGCGGCAGGTCGACAATGTAGGATTTTTCAAAGCCAGGCACCGTACGCAGGAAGTTGAAGGCCTCGATGGCCTGGCGGCGGCCGTCGATCTCGCCGCGCGTCAGATCGTCAGGCTCGAGGCCGTTGATGGCGGTGCCGTCCTTGCGCGCGAGCTGGGTGAAATTCACCCGCCATTCGATCGGCGAGCGCTGCGGCCGCACGATCGCCGCCTTGCGCGGGAAGCGGTGCGTTCCCGATGCTTCGGCCTTTTCCATCAGCGCCGGAATGGTGCGCCAGGCCTCGCCGGCTCGTTCCGGATCGATGCCGTTGAGGCGAAACATCATCGAGGGATAGAGCATGCTGCCGGCGTTGTCGCCGACCTCGAAGCGCGCGCCGGCCCAGGCCGCGAGATCGCCGTCGCCGGAACAATCGATGAAGAGATCGGCGGCGACCGCCTGGCGGCCGGCCTTGGTCTCGACCATCAGCGCGCCGATGCGGCGCGCGTCCTGCATCACCACGCTGGCGCCGAGCGCATGAAACAGGATGTCGACTCCGTGGCTTGCCAGGAGATCGTCGGCGGCGATCTTGTAGGCGGCGGTGTTGTAGGCCTGCGCCAGGATCTTGCCGAGGATGAGATGCGGCGCGTTGAGCCCGCCGAGCCGGTCGATCCGCGCCAACAGATCGGAGGCGATGCCCTGCACCACCCGATGCATCTTGCCATGGACATTGGCGTGCAGCCCGCAGAAATTGGTCACCCCCGCCGCCGTGCCCATGCCGCCGAGAAAGCCATAGCGCTCGATCAACAGCGTGCGGCGCCCCGCGCGCGCGGCCGCCACCGCGGCGGCAATGCCGGCGGGGCCACCGCCGAGCACGGCGACTTCGTATTCGCCATACAGCGGCACCCGCCGCGCCGGCTCTTCGATGGTTTTGCGGACCAAGTCAGGATTCCCGGATGTGGAGAGAGCATCATGCCCTGGGCAGCTGTCTCGTCAAAGCGGCGCTCAATGTAAAGCCGGAAATGGCAGCACCCGCGACGGCCGGCGTGATGACCGGTTGCGCGATCCGCCAAGCCCGTGGAAACTGGGTGATCTCCATCGTCGGCCCTCTAACCGGACGTTCATCCCATGCGAATCTGCATCTTCGGGGCGGGCGCGGTCGGCAGCCATCTGGCGGTGCGGCTTTCACGCGCCGGACACGAGGTCTGCTGCGTGATGCGCGGGCCGCATCTCGACGCGGCGCGGGCCAGGGGCCTGACGCTGCGGACGGGAACCGACGAGTATTCGGCGCGGGTGACGGCCTCCAACGACCCCGCGGCGCTGGGTCGGCAGGACGTCGTCATCAGCACGCTGAAAGCAACCGGCCTGAGCAGCCTTGTCGGGGGCCTGCGGCCGCTGCTCGGCGACGACACCGCAATGGTGTTCGCGCAGAACGGGATTCCCTGGTGGTACGACATTGGGCTTCCATCCGATCATCCGCCGCCGCCCGACCTTGGCTTTCTCGATCCCGGCGGCCGGCTCCGCGCGGCCATCCCCGAGACGCAGATCGTCGGCGGCGTGATCTTTTCGTCGAACGAGGTGGTCGCGCCCGGAGTTGTCGTGAACCTGTCGCCCGATCGGAACCTGCTGCTGGTCGGAGAACGCGACGACCTGGCGTCCGAGCGGATCGGCCGGCTGCGCGCGGCGCTTGAGGCGGCTTCGATCGGCTCGCCGCCGGTCGCCCGGATCCGGGAGACGATCTGGTCCAAGCTCCTCACCAACATGTCGATGTCGGTGCTGTGTTTGTTGACCGGGCAGACCGCGCGGGCGGTCCGCGACGATCCGGCCTTGCGCGAGATCGTGCCGCGCCTGCTCGATGAGGCGCAGGCGGTCGGACGCAGTTGCTATCCCGCGGTCAGCCGCGCCACCCGCACCGGCGCTGCACCCGAGCACAAGCCCTCGCTGCTGCAGGACTACGAACTCGGCCGCGCGATGGAGGTCGATGTGCTGGTGCGGGCGCCGGCGGCGTTTGCCCGGGCCGCCGGATTGTCGACGCCGATGCTCGACCTGCTGGCCGGCCTCGCGATCCAGAAGGCACGGGACAAGGGGCTCTACCCGGCTTGACCGCGATACCGCCATCTTCAGGCCGGATAGCAGGGCCGGCTTCGTCTTCCCATCCAACACGGAGATCCGAATGACCGTCACGCTGACGCGCCGGGCAACCCTGCTCGGCGCCGCCTCACTGCTTCCGTTCGCACCGCTTCGGGCCAGGGTTGCGCCGAATGCCGATGTGTTGGGCGCGGCCGAGGCCCGGATCGCCGCGCTGGAGCAACAGAACGGCGGGCGCCTCGGGGCGATGGCGACGGATACCGAAACCGGCGCCAGCATCGGCTACCGTCCGCATGAACGCTTTCCGCTCTGCAGCACCTTCAAGTTTCTCGCCGCCGCCGCCATCCTGAGGCGCGTCGATGCCGGCAGCGAGAGACTCGACCGCAGGATTGCCTATGCCGCATCTGATCTCGTGACCTATTCGCCGGTCACCCAGGATCATGTCGGCGAAGGCATGCCGCTCGGCGCGATCTGCGCGGCGGCGGTCGAATGGAGCGACAGCACCGCGGGCAACCTCATGCTCGGCACGATCGGCGGCCCGGAAGGCCTCACGCAGTATGTGCGATCGCTTGGCGATCCCGTTACCCGGCTCGATCGCACCGAGCCGACGCTGAACACCGCCATTCCCGGCGACGAACGCGACACCACAAGCCCGCAGGCCATGATCGCCAATCTCAAGCGCATCCTGCTCGGCGAGGAATTGTCGGCGGCATCGCGAAAACAGCTCGAAGCCTGGCTGATCGACGACCGGGTGTCCGCCAAGCGGATTCGCGCCGGCCTGCCCCCGGCATGGCGCGCCGGCGACAAGACCGGCAGCGGCGACAACGGCACCGCGAACACCATCGCGATTCTATGGCCGCCCGCCGGCGCCCCGATCCTGGCCGCCGTCTACTACTCCGGCTCATCGGCATCCGCCGATGTTCGCAACGGCGTGCATGCCGAGATCGGCCGCATCGTCGCGGAGACGTTTCCACGGTGATGAGGCCTAGGGTGGGCTTCATCCTTCGAGACGCGGCCAAGGCGCCGCTCCTCTGGATGAGGTCTAATTCCTCATGGTGAGGAGCGCGGCAACGCCGCGCGTCTCGAACCACGAGGCCGCCGAGCGCCCGTCATGACCGGCTTCACGATTTCACGATCGTCCCGACCCAAGCTGCAAACGCATCCAGAATCTCGCACATTACCTCACTATCATGGCGGCCCGAACGCGCCGGCACGTGGAAGGAATGATCGGCGCCGTCGACCAGATGCAGCAACGCGGACGGACCCAGTTTGCCGACCATGGGTTCGAGCAGCTTCAGTTCGGCGAGGCTGTCGCGGCTGCCCTGCAGGAACAGCATCGGGATATCGATGTCGGCGAGGTGTTTCGCCCGGTCGGCGGACGGTTTGCCGGCCGGGTGCAGCGGAAAGCCGAAGAACGCCAGCCCCACGACGCCGGCAAGCGGCGCGGCCGCCTGCGCCTGCGAGGTCATGCGGCCGCCGAACGATTTGCCGCCCGCGATCAGCGGCAATCCGGCACAGCGTCGCCCGGCCTGGGCCACCGCGGCGCGCACGTTGGCCTGCGCGACCGCCGGCAGATCGGGCCGCCGGCTGGCCTTTTCCATATAGGCGAATTGATAGCGCAGGGTTGCGACGCCGCGTTCGCCGAGGCCGCTCGCCACCGTCGCCATGAAGGGATGGGTCATCCCGGCGCCGGCACCGTGGGCAAATACAAAGCAGGCGCGCGGCTGCGGCGGCCGCATCAGAATGGCGGAAACGGAGCCGCCCTTGCCCGTGTCGATGCTGATCTGTTGCATGCTGGTCAACCCGGTTGGGTGTCGCCGCAAT
>JBDTKD010000513.1:0-3560 GCA_039935515.1 Bradyrhizobium sp. | reverse complement strand
CGCGCGGCGGCCGCTTTCTATCCGCCTTGCACGGCGTTCACCGGCGACGTGACCGTACCGATGCTGATCGTGGTCGGCGAGCTCGACGATTGGACCCCGGCTCAGGGGTGCCGCAACATGGTGGAGGGCCGGGACGATTGGGGAATATCGCGGCAGAAGGGCCAGGGCATTCCGATCCGGCTCATCGTCTATCCCGGGGCCTACCACGCCTTCGACGCCCCCAACCTCAAGACACCGAGGCAGTTCCTGGGGCATCATCTCGAATTCAACCAGGCGGCAACGGATCAGGCGATCGTCGCGCTGCGCCAATTCCTCGACGCAACGATCGGCGGGAAAGAGCAGGACAAGTGAATATCAAGGCTGTGGTTTTCGACGCCTATGGCACGCTCTACGATGTCCAGTCGGTGGCTGCCATCACCGAACAGGCATTTCCCGGGTACGGCGAGCTCATCACCCAGATCTGGCGGATCAAGCAGCTCGAATATAGCTGGCTGCGTTCGCTGATGCGGCGCTATGAGGATTTCTCCGTCATCACGCGGCAATCGCTCGCCTACACGCTGCGGGTCCTCGGGCTGCAGCACGACGAGCGCGTGTTCGACCGCATCATGGACAAATACCTGCATCTCGATCTCTACCCGGACGCGGCTGCGGCACTGGCGGCGATGCGCGGCCGCAAGCTCGCCATCCTCTCCAATGGCAGCACCGATATGCTCGGCGCGCTGGTGCGCAACAGCAGCCTCGACCGTGTGCTGGATGCGACCATCAGCATCGACTCCATGAAAATCTTCAAGCCGAGCCCGGACGCCTATACCCTGGTCGAAACCAAACTAGGCGTGCCGCCCACCGAGGTGCTGTTCGTATCCTCGAACCCATGGGACGCCTGCGGCGCCAAGGCGTTCGGCTTCCACGTCGCCTGGATCGAGCGGGTGACGCCGGAAGCGATGGCGCTGGCCTGCGTCAGAAGCGACCTCATGGCCCCGCTCACTTTGTTCAAGGCGCTTCGGATGCAGATGGATGAACTCGGGGTCGAGCCCGACTATCGCATCCGCACGCTGTCGGAACTGCCTCGCTTGGTCGCCGCCCGATGAGCCTTGAGTCGGTCCGCGCGTTCTTCGCACAGAAGGCTCCCGATATCATCGTGATAGTCTCTCAGATCAGTTCGGCAACTGTGCCGCTGGCGGCCCAGGCCTATGGCGTCGAACCTGGACGGATCGCGAAAACACTGAACTTGCGGATCGGCGAGCGGGTGGTGCTGATCGTGGCCAGCGGCACCTCGCGGATGGACAACAAGAAGGTCAAGGCCCTGTTCGGCGGCAAACCCAAGATGCTCGGCCTCGACGAGGTCGCCGACATCACCGGCCACGAGGTCGGCGGCGTCTGCCCGTTTGGCCTGAAGGCGCCGCTGCCGATCTATTGTGATGTTTCATTGCAGACCTTCGATGAGGTAGTACCGGCCGCAGGCTCGATCCACAGCGCGGTGCGCATCGCGCCGTCGCGAATGGCGGAACTGGTTGCTGCCGAATGGGTCGATGTCTGCGAGCACCGCGCCTGACACATTCCCCGTCCGCCCGCCACGAAGTGTTTGCGTGCGGCACTCAATGGCTCTCAATTCTCTTCCTGCATTCTCTTCCTGCCCTTGGCAAAATGCCTGGTCAGAAATTCCGCCAGCACCTCGACGCGCGCAGGGCGGGGGCGGCCCGGCGGCGTCACCAGGTGCACGGCGCCTTCGGGCTGGTTCCAGCCTTTCAGGATCACCTCGACTTCGCCGGACGCAATGGCGCCGCCGACGATGAAATCCGGCAGGTCGGCGATGCCGAGACCGGCGAGCAATGCCGGCATCAGCGCCTCGCCATTGTTGACCCGCAACTGACCCTCGGGCCGCACGCTGACCTGCTCGCCGGCTGAATTGGTGTAGTGCCAGACGTTCGGCGTCGAAAGATAAGCGTAGGCGAAGCATCGATGCTGGGCGAGATGCATCGGATGGGTCGGCCGGCCATGCCGCTTGAGATAGGCGGGCGCCGCCACGGTATGGCGCGGCATCGCGCACAGCCGCCGCGCCACCAGCGAGGAATCCGGCAGCCGCGCAATTCGCAGGCCCGCGTCGAAGCCTTCGCCGATCAGGTCCACGGTCGCATCGCTGAGGTGAAGATCGATGTCGACATCGGGATACTGCTCCAGGAATTCCGGCAGCAGCGGCGCCACGGCCTTGACCCCGAACGTCATCGGCACCGCGAGACGCACCAGCCCGCGCGGTGCCACCGATTGCGCCAGTGCCTCGTTCTCCGCCGCCTCGCCATCGGCAAGCAGGCGCGCCGCGCGCGCGGACAGTTTTTGCCCGGCATCGGTCAGGGCGAGCCGCCGCGAGGTGCGGTTGAACAGCCGCGCCCCGAGCCGCTGCTCCAGCCGGCTAACCGCCTTCGAGACCGTCGCCTTGGACAGCGCGAGTTCGGTCGAAGCCGCCGCAAACGACCGTAATTCCACGACTTTGGCGAAGATCGCGAGCGCTTCGAAATCCGGAAGCTTTGTCATTGGGAAAACCCACATCGGATTGTTTTTGGAAACAATTAGTTTCGATAGTTTCTGTTTCTATATCAAGTACCGCAGCATATCCATGAGCCCAATGAATATCCCCGAAGGAACATCCCATGATCGAACTCAGACCCTTTGCAAAACTCGGCAGCGCCGACCACGGCTGGCTAAAGGCCAGGCATCACTTCTCGTTCGGCGGCCACTACGATCCCGGCAATATGGGCCACGGCTCGCTTCGGGTGTGGAATGACGACGAGATCGCGCCGAACACCGGCTTTCCCGCCCATCCGCATGCCAACATGGAAATCATCACCTATGTTCGCGAGGGCGCGATCACGCATCAGGACAGCCTTGGCAACAAGGGCCGCACCGAGGCGGGCGAGTCCAGGTGATGAGCGCCGGCGCCGGCATCCGCCACTCCGAGTACAATCTCGAGCCGACCCGGACGAAGCTTTTCCAGATCTGGATCGAACCTACCACGCAGGGCGGCGCACCGACCTGGGGCGCAAAACCATTCCCCAAGGCCGATCGCTCCGGCGGCTTCGTCACCATTGCGAGCGGCTTCGACCATGACAAGGACGCGCTGCCGATCCGGGCCGACGCGCGGGTGCTCGCCACCACGCTCAAGGCCGGCGACAAGGCGGAATATGCGCCGGACAAGACCCGCAGCCTCTATCTGGTGCCGGCGGCGGGCGCGGTCGAGATCAACGGCGTGCGGGTCAATGCCCGCGACGGTGCCGCGATCCGCGACGAGGCCACGCTGAAGATCACCGCGCTGGAAGATTCCGAACTGGTGCTGGTCGACGCGGCGTAAGGCGACGAGCGCAGCAACAACAAAGGACGTCGTTGCCGAGCCCGGCAATGACGCTCCGAAAAACAACAACCTCCCGAATCGAAAGAAATCCGTCATGACAAAAGTTCTCGTGCTTTATTATTCCGCCTATGGCCATATCGAGGCGATGGCCAACGCCGTCGCCGAAGGCGCCCGCGAAGCCGGCGCTTCGGTCGACGTCAAGCGCGTGCCCGAACTG
>JBDTKD010000512.1:0-4353 GCA_039935515.1 Bradyrhizobium sp. | reverse complement strand
CCGGTCACGTAGTAGGTGGCCCGGACGATATCGGCCAGCGCGAAGCCGCCTTCCCGCAACGCGGCCTCGATCGTCCTGAAGCAGTTTCGGGTCTGGCTGGTGACATCGGCCGGCATGGTCATGGTGGCGTAGTCGTAGCCGGTGGTGCCGGCAACGAAGGCAAAATCGCCATCGATCACGGCGCGGCTGTAACCGGCGGTTCTCTCGAAGGGCGACCCGGTGGAAATCAGACGGCGTGACATTCAAGACCTCAGTCCAGGGATAAGGAGCGGATGCATCCCTCGCTATCGCACGGCAAGCGAGATGTCACGCCGGGAGCGGTTGCGCGGCCGGTCTCGCCGGCGGCGCGGTTCAGGCCGCGCGCGGCATCGGACGTGGAGCCCGGGTTTTGGGCGCCGCGGCGCCGGTTGGCGAGATCATCCCGCGCGCGCCGTCGAGCGCGCCGTGGCGCAGCTCCAGGCCGAGCAGGCGATCGCGCTCGAACGGGCCGGGCAGCGACAGCTCAGCGGTCCCGGCCGGCGCGAAGCCGAAGCGGGCGTAATAGGGCGCGTCGCCGAGCAGGATCACGGCGCCATGGCCTTGTTGCCTGGCAACAGTCAACGCGCGGTCCATCAGCGCGGCGCCGATGCCGAGCTTGCGGCAACGATCGTCGACCGCGAGCGGTCCCAGCATCAGCGCCGGGACGCCGCCAGCGCTGACGTGCCACAACCGAACAGTTCCGACCAACCTGCCTTGGCGCACGACCGACAGGGCAAGGCCTTCGGCGGGCGCGCGTCCCTCGCGCAGCCGCTGGCAGGTGCGCATCTCGCGGTTGGCGCCAAAGCAGGCATCGAGCAGCGCCTCACGCGCAACGACGTCCGCCACTCGCTCCGCGCGGATCGCGAATGGAACAGCGTTCGGCGTGAAGCCAACGGGGGTGTCCGGCAAAGCAGTCATGGCACGTCAGTCCTCGCTTCCAAGCGGAGTGATCCGCCAGAGGCGTTGTCAGTAATTCGGATGTCGGGGGATGGGAGCCGGCGCACCGGCTCCCGGTTGATCAGACCTCAATGAGGCCAGGGTCAGATGTGGTAGGTCCGCAGCGGCGGAATGCCGTTGAAGGCCACCGACGAGTAGGTCGACGTATAGGCGCCGGTGCCTTCGATCAGCAGCTTGTCGCCGATCTCGAGCGTTACCGGGAGCGGATACGGCAGCTTCTCGTACAGGACGTCGGCGGAATCGCAGGTCGGGCCTGCGAGCACGCACGGCGCCATTTCCGCGCCGTCATGCGGCGTGCGGATGGCGTAGCGGATGGACTCGTCCATCGTCTCGGCGAGCCCGCCGAACTTGCCGATGTCGAGATACACCCAGCGCACCTCGTCCTCGTCGCTCTTCCTGGAGATCAGAACGACTTCGGTCTCGATGATACCGGCATTTCCGACCATGCCGCGGCCCGGCTCGATGATGGTCTCCGGGATCTGGTTGCCGAAATGCTTGCGCAGCGCACGGAAGATCGACCGCCCGTATTGCACGACCGGAGGAACGTCCTTGAGGTACTTGGTCGGGAATCCGCCGCCCATGTTGACCATGGACAGGTTGATCCCGCGCTCGGCGCAGTCCCGGAACACCGTCGAGGCCATCGCCAGCGCGCGGTCCCACGCCTTCACCTTGCGCTGCTGCGAGCCGACATGGAACGAGATGCCGCACGGCTCGAGCCCAAGGCGTTTGGCCAACTCCAGCACATCGACCGCCATCTCCGGATCGCAGCCGAACTTGCGCGACAGCGGCCATTCGGCGCCTGCGCAATCGTAGAGGATGCGGCAGAACACCTTGGCACCAGGAGCGGCACGGGCGATCTTCTCGACCTCGGCGGCGCAGTCGACCGCAAACAGGCGAATGCCGAGCGCGAAGGCCCGCGCGATGTCGCGCTCCTTCTTGATCGTATTGCCATAGGAGACGCGGTCCGGCGATGCTCCGGCGGCGAGCGCCATCTCGATCTCGGCAATGCTCGCGGTGTCGAAGCACGAGCCCATCGAGGCGAGCAGCGACAGCACCTCCGGCGCCGGGTTTGCCTTCACCGCGTAGAATACACGGCTGTCCGGCAGCGCCTTCGCGAAGGTCTGGTAGTTGTCGCGCACGACTTCGAGGTCGACCACGAGGCAGGGCTCGGTGTCCCGGCCCTCGCTGCGGCGGTTGCGCAGGAATTCCTGAATACGTTCGGTCATAGCACTCTCCCAAACGGCCCAGCGACGGACTCGTTCAAAATTGTTCTCGGACCTGAGAGCTTTGGCGTTGCCGCACGATGGAGACGCGACAAGGCCTCGAACTCAGACCGAACTGTGCTGCCGTGGATTGGTTGGGAATTTTCCCGCCCGCACACCTGGCAATGAAGGACAAGCCTTTTCAGTAGCCCGCGCCGGCGGTGGAAGGCCGGTAGAGACCAAAAAAGCCCGATCCGTCGTTGCTTTAAGTCGCGTCCCCCGTTGAGAACGGGGTGCGCCGGTTCGCCTCCGGCTGCCAGTCACGGTTGCAAGAGAACGAAGAGACCTTCAACGGCATTTCTTGAGAGAGATGCTGGCATCTCAGGTCAGACCGACCTGAGCGACCCTCGGTACTTCGTCCCTTGGCGGCTGTCCGGCCTCTTGTCCGGATACCTACCGACTGACACACGACCACAGGCACGTGCGAAATTGGGCAAAAATGCAAATAAGCGTTTTGAGTCTGCGGCGCAACATTTTTTTTGCGCTGAGGGGAATTTTCTCGCGCGCTTGCGCGCAAGGCGCCGCTGAAGGTGAACAGTTGTTAAGTTTGCTTAACGACGCGTAAGCATTTGAAGCCTGCGGCACACGGCTTTCTTGCTTCCAGCGCGGCTAGAACCGGCGCGTGAACGGCTCGACGCGCTGCGCGGCGCGAACGAAGGCGATCATGACCAGGACGCCGAGCGCAAACAGTACCGCCTGCAAGACGTGGGCGCCGGTATTGTCGAGGCCGAGCAGAATCGCGAGCGCCCAGCCGCCGGCGAAGGCCGCGCCGAACACCTCGGCGCTGATCAGGATCGCCGCGCTGAGCACGGTGATGACGCTGGGCCACAGAATCTCGCGGGCGGCGTGCGGTGAAGGCTCTGTGCTCATCGGTCAAGTCCTGTTCAAGGCGCGCAATCTCTCCGAAAAGGCCCCTTCTATCAAGCGCAAAAGGCCCAAAAAAGCCCGATCGCGTGATATAGATCGGGCAGTCCAATCGTGGCGAAAAACGGGAATTGCGATGTCAGAAACCCTGGAAACGGCGGCCGCCTTGCGGGGTCCGGCAAACCCGCTTCTGAAGGCGTGGCAGACGCCGCTGGAAACCCCGCCATTTTCGGAGATCGCGCCGGAGCATTTTCTCCCCGCCTTCGAGCAGGCCTTTGCCGATCATTCGGCCGAGATCGCCGCCATCACTCACGATCCCTCCGCGCCGGACTTTCCCAACACCATCACCGCGCTCGAGCGCTCGGGCAAGCTGCTCTCGCGGGTGTCGGCGGTGTTCTACGACCTGGTGTCGGCGCATTCCAACCCGGCGCTGCTCGAGATCGACAAGGAGGTGTCGTTGCGGATGGCGCGGCACTGGAACCCGATCAGGATGAACGCCGTATTGTTCGGCCGGATCGCGCTGCTGCACGACAACCGCGCGACGCTCGGACTGACCGGCGAGCAGATGCGGCTGCTGGAGCGCACCTACACCCGCTTCCATCGCGCCGGCGCCGGCCTCGATGAGGCGGCCAAGAAGCGGATGGCGGAGATCAATGAACGGCTGGCGCATCTCGGCACCGCGTTCAGCCACCATCTGCTCGGCGACGAGCAGCAATGGCTTTTGGAACTCGGCGAGGCCGACCGCGACGGCCTGCCGGACAGTTTTGTCGCGGCGGCGAAGGCGACCGCCGAGGAGCGCGGCATGGCCGGCAAGGCGGTCGTGACGCTGTCGCGCTCGTCGGTCGAGCCGTTCCTCAAGAGCTCCGCCCGGCGCGACCTGCGCGAGAAGGCCTACAAGGCCTTCACGGCGCGCGGCGACAACAACAACGCCAACGACAACAACGCCATCATTGTCGAGATCCTGAGCCTGCGCGAGGAGAGCGCGAGGCTGTTGGGCTTCCCGACCTTCGCCGCCTACCGGCTGGAGGATTCCATGGCCAAGACGCCGGAGGCGGTGCGCGGACTGCTGGAGCGGGTCTGGAAGCCGGCCCGCGCCCGGGCGCTCGCCGACCGCGATGGCCTGCAGGCGCTGGTCGCGGAGGAGGGCGGCAATTTCGCGCTGGCGCCGTGGGATTGGCGCTATTACGCCGAAAAGCTGCGGCAGCGCCGCGCCAATTTCGACGACGCCGCGATCAAGCCGTATTTGTCGCTC
>JBDTKD010000511.1:0-5374 GCA_039935515.1 Bradyrhizobium sp. | reverse complement strand
TCGAGCCCGTGCGCATTGCGGCCAGCGTCGAGCGCATACGACATCAGTTGCGCGTCGTCCTGGTTGCGGATGGCGACGCCATGTTGTGCGAACATCACCGCGTTGAACTTGATGTTGAAACCGATTTTGAGAATCCCGGCCGATTCCAGCGCCGGGCGCAGCGCGGCGAGCGCGTCGGCCGTCCTGATCTGGTCCGGCGCGAGCCCGGCCGCGAACAGCCCGGCGCCATCGCCGGATTGCTTGTGGCTGAGCGGGATATAGCAGGCATCGTTGGGTGCGAGCGCGAGCGCAATGCCGCACATCTCGGCCTGCATCGGATCGATCGAGTTCGCCTTGGCCTCGATCGCGACATGGCCTTGATCCTGCACCCGCGCGATCAAGGCGCTGAGTGCATCGAGGCTGCGGATGGTCTGGTACTTGTTGCGATCGACCGGAAGCTTGCGCGCGGCCTCGGCACGCGCCGCGGCGAGCGAGATCGGAGTGCCGCTCGATGCGCTCCCTCCCCCCTTGTGGGTGAGGGTTGGG
Organism: Bradyrhizobium sp.; assembly: GCA_039935515.1. GTDB lineage: Bacteria > Pseudomonadota > Alphaproteobacteria > Rhizobiales > Xanthobacteraceae > Bradyrhizobium. Next base: position 4,849 of record JBDTKD010000511.1, on the reverse strand, counting down.
GAGAGGGGTAGGCCCAAGGGACCGCCTGGGTGGGACCCCCCTCCCTGACCCTCCCCCACAAGGGGGGAGGGAACGGAGGGATCTCGCCCGGAAGCCAACGAAGAGCCGCCATTGGAGGCGCCACCACGCTTGGTTGCCGAATCCGCCTCCACATCGGCCGGATCGATCTGCGAGTAGTCGGCGACGCGGCGGGTCAAGGTGGAAAATTCCATCGCTTTCAGGAACGCGATCAGCTTGCGTGCATCGGGCTCGTGGACGGCGAGTTCGTCGAGCGGCACGTCGAGTGCAACCTTGTCGTCGAGCAACACCAGTTGACGGGAAATGCGGGCCTTCTCCGCATTCCCGATCAGCGCCTCGCGGCGCTTCGGCTGCTTGATCTCGCCGGCGCGCAACAGCAGCGTCTCAAGGTCGCCATATTCGACGATCAGCTGCGCGGCGGTCTTGATGCCGATCCCGGGCACTCCCGGCACGTTGTCGGTTGAATCGCCCGCCAGCGCCTGAACCTCGACCACCTTTTCCGGCGGGACGCCGAATTTCTCGATCACTTCGGCAATGCCGATACGGCGATCCTTCATGGTGTCGTACATGGTGACACAGTCGGTCACGAGCTGCATCAGGTCCTTGTCCGAGGAAACGATGGTCGCGGTGGCGCCGCGCTCGCAGGCCAGCCGCACATAGGTCGCGATCAGATCGTCGGCCTCGAAACCGGCCTGCTCGAGGCAGGGCAGGTCGAAGGCGCGCACGGCCTCGCGGATCAGCGGAAATTGCGGGATCAGATCGTCCGGCGCGGGCGGCCGATGCGCCTTGTAGTCGGGATAAAGCTTGTTGCGGAAGGTGATCTCGGACTTGTCGAAGACGATGGCGAGGTGCGTCGGCCGGTTGTCCGGCGGCATGTCGCGCAGCAGCTTCCACAGCATATTGCAGAAGCCGAGCACGGCGTTGACCTGCAGTCCGTCGGACTTGCGGTTCAACGGTGGCAGCGCGTGATAGGCCCGGAAAATATAGGAGGAACCGTCGACCAGAAAGACATGGTCGCCCTTGCCCGGGACTTTGACGGGGGCGGGCTCGGCGGCAGCTTGTTCGGATGTTTTCGGCATGGCCGCAACTTAGGGATTTTTGCGACGATTGACAGCCTTTGCCGGGCGCTTTTTGCCGCGCGCTCGCCGCAATACAAGGCCATCGTCACCCGCGCCAGCTGTTTTGCCTGGGCTGCTACTCCGCCGCCTGCAGCGCCGGCCGCGGCTTTTGCGGCGCGATCCAGAACGCGACTGGCCGCTCAAACAGGAAATTGGCGCCGACGGCGAGCGCCATCCGCCAGATCGCCAGCGCGCCGAGCACGCCCACAATCGTGACAAGAAGCGAAATCGTGCCGATGTCAGGGATCACGCCGGCGTGCAGCAACAGCGTCCGCGTCGCGGCCATCGGCAGAAAGAACGCCAGATAGATCACGATGGAATGTTCGCCGCAAAAGCGCAGGGCGTTGAGCCACTGCATCCGCGCCAGCAGCGTGCCGATCGTGATGATGGCGCAGGCTCCCGAAAGCCCGAGCGCCAGCGAGACCAGCCGCCACTCGCTGAGTCCTGTCGCCACCAGGCTGCCGTTGACAAGCGCCCAGAGGCCCAATCCCGCGAGCGCGAGGCCGGGGCGAGCCCGGGCGCGGACGGACAATGCGAACACCTGGTCGGCGAAGACATAGCCGGAATAGATGTAGACGAAGCGGGCGCAGAATTCGTCGATCAAGGTCCAGCCGGTTGCAAGATGCGTCATCTCCAGCAGTGCCGCCACGGCCCAGATCGCGGCCGGCGGCATCTTCCGGGTCGCCTTGATGACGACGAAGAAGACCGGCAACAGGTAGATGAACCACAGCGTGCCGAATGGATCGACGAAGGATTCGAGATACAACAGGCCGGCGTGGGTCCAACTGGTCTCGGCGGCGAAGGCTGGCGCCTTGAACCCGAACTGGATCGTCACCCACAGCAGGTAGAAATAGGCGAAGTGCATGACCTTGCGGTCGAGATAGAGGCGCCACCCACGGTCGATCACCATTGGGAGGAACAGGCCCGAAATCAGGAAGAAATCCGGCATCCGGAACGGCTTTGCGAACATGACGACCAGATGCATGAAGCCGGTCTGGCCGGCGGCCGCCTCGACGCCCAGCACCGAATGCATCATCACGACCATGACAATGCAGATGCCTTTGGCGTAGTCGACCCAGTCGACGCGCCCGTCCACCGCGGCGGCGGAACGTCGTGTCGCGTCGGATGTGCCGTTTGCTGCCATCGGTGTCCCTTTTCGGCGCGATAGACCGGCATCATCGACCGGATCGGTTTCATTCTCCTTTATTCATACAAATGACATGCCGCCTTTCCGGAACACTGCCGTTTCCCCCTCGCCTGAAATGATCTAAGACCGCCCCCAAATCGGGGCTGTCATTAACCATTACAGGCAGGTTGTGTTATGCGGATCGCCATGATTGGCACGGGCTATGTGGGGCTGGTTTCGGGGGCGTGTTTCGCGGATTTCGGCCATCAGGTCACCTGCGTGGATACCGACGGCGACAAGATCGCCGCGCTGCGCCGGGGCGAAATCCCGATCTTCGAACCCGGCCTCGACGCGCTGGTCGCGTCCAATGTGAAGGCCCGGCGGCTCGATTTTGCCACCGATCTGGCCGCACCGGTCGCCGAGGCCGACGCGGTGTTCATTGCGGTCGGCACGCCGTCACGGCGCGGCGATGGCCATGCCGACCTGACCTATGTTCACGCCGCCGCTCGCGAGATCGCCAGGGCACTCCGGGGATTCACGGTGGTGGTCACCAAATCCACCGTGCCGGTCGGCACCGGCGATGAAGTCGAGCGGTTGATCCGCGAAACCAATCCGGAGGCCGATGTTGCGGTGGCGTCCAATCCGGAATTCCTGCGCGAGGGCGCGGCGATCCGCGACTTCAAGTTTCCGGACCGCATCGTGGCCGGCACCTCGGATGAACGCGCGCGCAAGGTGCTCGGCGACATCTACCGGCCGCTGTCGCTCAATCAGGCACCGCTGATGTTTACCACCCGGCGCACCGCCGAACTGATCAAATACGCGGCCAACGCCTTCCTCGCCACCAAAATCACCTTCATCAACGAGATGGCGGATCTTTCGGAAAGAGTCGGCGCCGACGTGCAGGAGGTCGCGCGCGGCATCGGTCTTGATAATCGGATCGGCCCGAAATTCCTGCATGCCGGGCCGGGCTTCGGCGGCTCGTGCTTTCCCAAGGACACCCGCGCGCTGCTCAAGATCGCACAGGATCATGACATGCAGCTGCGCATCGTCGAGGCCGTGCTCGCCGTCAATGACAACCGCAAGCGCGCGATGGCCCGCAAGGTCGCCAACGCCGCCGGTGGCAATTTGCGCGGCAAGACCGTCGCCATTCTCGGCCTCACCTTCAAGCCCGATACCGACGACATGCGCGAAGCGCCGTCGATCCCGCTGGTGACCGGTTTGCTCGACCTTGGCGCGAAGGTGCGCGCGCATGATCCGGTCGGGATGGAGCAGGCGCGGCGCGAATTGCCCGATATCGAATACAGCGACGACCCTTACGCGTGCGCCAGCGGCGCCGATGTGCTGGTGATCGTGACCGAATGGGTTCAGTTCCGCGCGCTCGATCTCGAGCGCCTGAAGCGCGAGATGGCACGACCTTTGGTCGTCGATCTCCGCAACATCTATCGCCCCGGCGATATGACGGCGCTCGGTTTTACCTATGAAGGCGTCGGCCGCGGGTCTGAACGAGGGAAGTGACTCTTGTCTCACCTCGCCCCGCCTGCGGGGAGAGGTCGGCGCGAAGCGCCGCGTGAGGAGCGAAACCGGACAACTCGTGCGCAGCTTTGACGTCCCACTTCCGATCGACGCGGTGCTCGATGAACTGGCGGGCACCCTGGCGCGCAGCAACGCCGCCGTGCTGGTGGCGCCGCCCGGCGCCGGCAAAACCACGCGGGTGCCGCTGGCGCTGCTCGACGCGCCATGGCGGGGAGGCAGGAAAATCATCGTGCTGGAGCCGCGCCGGATCGCGGCCCGCGCCAGCGCCGAGCACATGGCGAGGTCGTTGGGCGAACGTGCCGGCGAGACTGTCGGCTACCGCGTCCGGTTCGGCTCGAAGGTGTCGCGCGCGACGCGGATCGAGGTTGTCACCGAGGGCATTTTCTCGCGCCAGATTCTCGACGACCCGGAATTGACCGGTGTTGCCGCGGTGCTGTTCGACGAGTTTCACGAACGCTCGCTCGATGCCGATCTGGGTCTCGCACTGGCGCGCGACGCACAAACCGGCTTGCGCGAGGATCTGCGTATTCTGGTGATGTCGGCGACGCTGGACGGCGCGCGCATCGCAACGATGCTCGGCGACGCCCCGGTGGTTGCCAGCGAAGGCCGTGCCTTTGCGGTGGAGACCCGCTATCTCGGCCGCAAGGCCGACGTGCCGCTGGAGCGGCAGATGGCGGACGCGGTCGCCATGGCGCTGCGCGCCGATCCCGGCTCGGTACTGGCGTTCCTGCCGGGCGCGGCGGAAATTCGCCGCACCCAGACTTTGCTCAGTGAACGCATCCATGACGCCACGATCGAAATCGTGCCGCTGTTCGGGGCGCTCGATGCCGCCGTGCAGGACCGTGCGATCGCACCCGCGCCGCAAGGTCGCCGCAAGGCGGTGCTGGCGACCTCGATCGCCGAAACATCGTTGACCATTGAAGGAGTTCGCATTGTCGTCGACTCCGGGGTGGCACGGGTGCCGCGCTACGAGCCCGACATCGGGCTGACGCGGCTTGAAACCGTGCGGGCCTCGCGCGCTGCGGTCGACCAGCGCCGAGGCCGCGCCGGCCGC
>JBDTKD010000510.1:0-5919 GCA_039935515.1 Bradyrhizobium sp. | reverse complement strand
GTCGATGCCTATGGCGGTCCGATCGACGAGATCACCCGTGCCATCGATTACTGGTATTGGCCGCTGTCGATGCCCGACCAGTTCATGAACCACAAGATCGACCGCGCCTGTCATGCGCTGGCGCTGGACGAGGAACGCGAGGCCTTTCATCCGGTACTTTGGGACGATCGCTATGTCCGCAACGGCAACAGGCTCTATGCCGTCGCTCACGACTGGAAGCCGGCACCATCGGACCCCGACCAACCACTGGCGGAAATCGACCGCGAGCGCATCAGCCAGGTGTGGTTTGTCGGCGTTCACTCCGATATCGGCGGCGGCTATTCGCGCGCCGGTCTTTCCTATCATACCCTGGCATGGATGATGGAGCGCGCGCATGTCTACGGCCTGCTTTACCTGACGACACAGCAAATCTGGCTCAGAACCTTCGTCGATCCATACGACAAGCTCAACGATTCACGGCACGGCCTTGCCGGCTATTATCGCTATCAGCCGCGCAAGCTCGCCGACGTCTACAGCCGGCCTCCCTACAAATTATCGCTCCGCGCCGGTTTTCGGCACGTCGTCGACGTGTTCAAGAACCGGCCGGACCCCGAGCGCGAGGTGAAGGCCGAACTCGCGATACCGCAATCCTATGTCGTGCGGCCGAATCCGAAAATCCATCAGAGCGTGCTTGACCGGATCCGGATCGGAAACGATGGCTACGCCCCGATCGTGCTGCCGGAACGCTATGACGTCGTGAGCCATGACGGCGCCATTATTCCGAACGGCGCCATTGCGCCGAGCGATGCCAGTTCACGCGCCATCCGTCAGGAGAAGGTCTGGGATTGGGTTTGGGGCCGGCGCATCGTCTACTTCCTGACGGTATTCGCCTCGCTGTACCTCGCAGCGTTGCCGTTGATCGAGAAATGGCGGCCGGGCCGCGGACCGGCCGGCCCGGCCGAGGTTGTGGTGCCGATCATCGATCTGGTGGCGGCGTTCCTGCCGGGCTTTGTAAAGCCCTGGCTGGATGCGTTCAGAAATTCACCCGGGCGGTTCCTCATTGGTGTCCTGCTGGTCGGCGGACTGATGTATGCCGGGGGCAGGATGCAGGGACACATCCGCGATTTGATGCGCGGTATCTGGCGAACGCCGGGCGCTCCGGCAACGCAAGCCGGCGGCATCGTCTGCCGTCTCCGTTCGGCGGGACCGTATCGCGCCTTCTTCTACTTGCTCAAATACTGGATTTTGCCGACCCTGTTCGCGCTTCTGATTTTCGTATTGCTGCTGGCCGCAGCGATCACGCTGGTGTCGTTTACGGCATCAATCGAATAACAAGGGGAAGAGTGATTTGACTCTCCAGTTGCTGGCGGACGAATAGCGGGTTGCGGTCGATCGGCCAATGACTACACGGGCTGCAACCGCCGATGCGGCGCGCTCGGCAGTTCGACGCCGATCGCATCGCCCGGACGCACGTCGCCGTCCCTGATCACCACGCTCATGATGCCGGCCTTGCGAACGAGATTGTCGTCCGCATCGCGGTCCAGCGTGGCCATCATCAGGCCCTGCTGGAAGTCGTCGATCTGGGCACAGGGGTTGCGCAGGCCGGTGATCTCGACCACGGCGCTCTCGCCGAGATGCAGCCGCGTACCGGCCGGCAGCGCCAGCAGGTCGATCCCCGACGTCGTGACGTTCTCGCCGAGTTCGCCGGGCTTCACCGCAAAGCCCCTGGTCCGCAGCTCGTCGAACAGTTCGGCATGAATCAGGTGCACCTGACGCAGATTGGGCTGCGTCGGATCCTTGCGGACGCGCGAACGGTGTTTCACCGTGGCGCCCATATGAGCATCGCCGGTGACGCCGAGCCCCGTCAGCAGGCGGATGCCGAGGCTCGGCGTCTTGCTGAAGTGATGACCGGCGCGCAGGCTGACGGCAACGACAAGGCCCATGGCTGCCGCTCAGCCTTGCTCGAACACGCGCTGGAAGATCGTGTCGACGTGCTTGAGGTGATAACCGAGGTCGAACTGCTCCTCGATCTCGGCATCGCTGAGATATTTCTTCACGTCGGCGTCTTTCTTGAGCAACGTCTGGAAGTCGCCTTCGCCGCGCCACACCGGCATCGCGTTGCGCTGCACGAATTTGTAGGCGTCCTCGCGGCTGGCGCCTTTCTGCGTCAGCGCGATCAACAGCCGCTGCGAATGTACCAGGCCGCCAAGCCGGTCGAGGTTCTTCTGCATGTTGGCGGGATAGATCAGAAGCCTGTCGATCAGGCCGGCGAGCCGAACCAGCGCGAAGTCCAGCGTCACCGTGGCGTCGGGCCCGATCATGCGCTCGGCCGATGAATGCGAAATATCTCGTTCGTGCCACAGCACGACATTTTCCATCGCCGGCGTCACATAGGCGCGCACCATGCGGGCGAGGCCGGTCAGATTCTCCGACAGCACCGGATTGCGCTTGTGCGGCATCGCCGAGGAACCTTTCTGCCCTTCCGAGAAGAACTCCTCCGCCTCCAGCACTTCGGTACGCTGCAAATGACGGATTTCCGTGGCCAACCGCTCCACCGAGGCGGCGATCACGCCAAGCGTCGCGAAATACATCGCGTGGCGGTCGCGCGGAATCACCTGGGTCGAGATCGGCTCGGGCACGAGGCCCATGGCCTTCGCCACATGCGCTTCCACGCGCGGATCGATCTGCGCGAAGGTGCCGATTGCGCCCGAGATCGCGCAGGTCGCGACTTCCTTGCGGGCGGCCACGAGACGGGCGCGGGCGCGGCTGAATTCCGCATGGGCGAAGGCGAGTTTCAGCCCGAACGTAACAGGCTCGGCATGGATGCCATGAGAGCGGCCGATGGTCGGCGTCATCTTGTGCTCGAAGGCGCGCGTTTTCAGCGCCGCGAGCACCTTGTCGAGGTCGGCGACCAGCAAGTCCGCCGCGCGCACCAACTGCACATTGAGACAGGTGTCAAGCACGTCGGAGGAGGTCATGCCCTGGTGCACGAAGCGCGCCTCGGGGCCGACGATCTCCGCCAGATGGGTCAGGAAGGCGATGAAGTCGTGCTTGGTTTCGCGCTCGATCTCGTCGATCCGCGCCACATCGAAGGTCGCATTTCCGGCCTTGGCCCAGATCGTTTTGGCGGCCTCCCGGGGAATCACGCCGAGGTCAGCCTGCGCATCCGCCGCATGCGCCTCGATCTCGAACCAGATCTTGAAGCGCGTCCGGGCTTCCCAGATCGCGGCCATTTCCGGGCGGGTGTAGCGGGGGATCATCGGCGACTCACGGATCAAATGCGCATCCCGCAAAATGGGTATTGGCTTTGCAGTTTGCAGTCAGAACAGGCGCAAGCGTCTGGTGAAGAGCATCTTTCGCGGCTAACCGGCTTCCACGCCGCCAAAAAGATGCTCGCTTTGTAACAGCCGCGCTTTAGCAGAGCCGACCCGGTCAGACAAACGCCGCCCTCGGCGCGCGCTACGGCTCCGAACGTCTCTTGTCCGCCGTCAATCACGAGATATTGAATAACAGATATTGAAATCTGTCATCGGGATCGCTATAACCTTTGGAACCCATCGCGACAATGTGGGGAACAAGTTTAGAAACTCGCCGAGATCACTCAGATGACTATCGAATTGCTGTATTTGACCGCCCAAATCCATCACTGGCTTAACGACCGCGTGGCCCGCCATCTGGCGGCGCAGGCGAAAAAATTCACCCGCTAGGCGGGGCCGGACAACCAAACGGTGTGCCCATGAACGAAACCGTGGTTTTGACCCCCGAACGCATCCTCGAGGTTACCGAGGACGTTCTTCGCCGGTTCGGGCTGGCGAAGGCCACGGTGGTGGATGTTGCCCGCGCGCTGGATGTCAGCCATGGCAGCGTCTATCGGCATTTTCCGAGCAAGGCCTCGTTGCGCGACGCCGTGGCCAAGCGATGGCTGGAGCGCGTCAACGCCCCGCTGGAGAAGATTGCGGAAGGTACCGGGCCGGCGCCCGCGCGGCTCGAACGCTGGCTGCGCGCGCTCTGTGCGACCAAGCAGAAGAAGGTCTGCGACGATCCGGAAATGTTTGCGACCTACCTGACGCTGGCGCGAGAGGCGCGCGACGTGGTCAAGGCCCACAAGGAATGTCTGATCGATCAAATCGCGTATATTCTGTCGGACGGCGTCAAGCAGGGCGCCTTCCACGTCACCGACGTCAAGGCCTCGGCACGCGCGGTGCTCGACGCCACCAGCCGCTACCATCATCAGGCGCATGCCGAGGAATGGAACGACCCGGCGCTGGCGGCGCGGACCGATGCCTTGCTGGCGCTGTTGCTCAGGGGTCTCGAGGCGCCGCGCAGGCGTTAGCCCGTCTTCGCGGATTCGCGGATGAAAGCGCGGATTTTGAGATTTTTTAGACGGCTAAGTATCTGATTTGCCAAGGGTGACGTGTTCGATTTTGGCCAAGAACGACTGTAGTGAAGACCTACCCGATTCCCAAGCGCGGCATGGAGCGGATAGATTCGCTGCATCATGTTTCTGCGACGCACCGAGCGAAAGAAGAACGGCAAGGCGCACAGCTATTGGAATGTCGTCGAGAACAAGCGTCTCGATGATGGCCGGGTGGTGCAGCGGCATTTGCTGTATCTGGGCGAGATCAACTCCTCGCAGGCGCTCGCCTGGCGCAAGGCGATCGAGGTGTTCGACGAGGATACCGGCCGCTCGCGGACGTTGGCGTTGTTCCCGGAGGACCGATGCGATGCGATTGCAAGCGACGGCTCCGTCGTTCAGCTTCGGCTGTCGGAGATGCGGCTTCAGCGTCCGCGGCAATGGGGCGCCTGCTGGCTGGCCGGGCAGTTGTGGCGCGAGCTTGAGCTCGATCGGTTCTGGGCCGATCGACTGCCGCCGAGCCGAAAGGGGACGCGGTGGGATCAGATCCTGCAGGTTCTCGCCACCTACCGGCTGATCGCTCCGGGCAGCGAGTGGCGGCTGCATCGCGAATGGTTCGGCAACAGTGCGATGGCCGATCTGCTCGGTGCCGACTTCGGTCTTGCGGAAGAGCATAAGCTTTATGCCTGTCACGATCTGCTGCTGGAGCACAAGGAAGTGCTGTTCTCGCATTTGGTCGGGCGCTGGCGCGATCTGTTCAACGCCGACTTCGACGTGCTGCTTTATGATCTGACCAGCACCTACTTCGAGGTCAACGCCTCGGACTTGCCGGAAGGGACCAAGCGCCGCCACGGCTACAGCCGCGACAAGCGGCCGGACTGTCCGCAAGTGGTGATCGCGCTGGTGGTGACGCCCGACGGCTTGCCGCTGGCTTACGAGGTGCTGCCCGGCAACACCGCCGACAGCAAGACGCTGCGGATGTTCCTGAGCAGGATCGAGCTGCAATACGGCAAGGCGCGGCGGGTCTGGGTGATGGATCGTGGCGTGCCGACCGAGGCCGTGCTGGCCGAGATGCGCAACAGCGATCCGCCAGTGCAGTATCTGGTGGGAACGCCGAAGGGACGCCTGAACCGGCTGGAGAAGCACCTGCTGGAAAAACCCTGGCAGGACGCGCGGCAAGGCGTGCAGGTCAAGCTTCTGGCTGAGGACGGCGAACTCTACGTCTTCGCCCAAAGCTCCGATCGGGTCAGCAAGGAACGCGCGATGCGGCGGCGGCAGCTGAAATGGCTGTGGAAGCGGCTCCAGCAAATCGCCGCCATGGAAATCTCGCGCGAAGAACTGCTGATGAAACTCGGCGGCGCGCGCTCCAAAGCACCGGCCGCATGGCGTCTGGTCGATATCGAGATCGACAAGGAGCGCCCGAGCTTCACCTTCGCGCTCAATCGCAAGAAGCTGCTGATAACGCGGCGGCGCGAAGGCCGTTATCTGTTGCGCACCAATCTCACCGGCAATGACCCAGCGCAGCTATGGCAATACTACACGCAGCTCGTCGCCATCGAAGAGGCCTTCCGCAATCTCAAAGGCGA
>JBDTKD010000509.1:0-3698 GCA_039935515.1 Bradyrhizobium sp. | reverse complement strand
TTGCCCGAGTTGCGGCCGCCCTGCATGCCCCGCTGCAGCGCGACCCTCTCATAATAGGCCCACAAATGCTTCTGCGCCGCGAGAATCTCGAACGTCCTGCGCTTGATATCCCAGACCTCGTCGATGTTGAGAATGACCTGCGGCTTGAAATTGCACATCTCCGGCTGATGCGGTTCGAACAGGAACACCGGCGGGGCATTGTAATTGTAGTCGGCCTGCGGCTTGTGACCCATCGCCTGGGCGACGATGCGCGCCTCCTGGGCGTAAGCCGCCGCTGCCGGATGATCGACATTATACGGGTCCTCCAGCGCATGCGTCAGCACAAAGCTCGGGTTGAGTTCGCGATAGATGTCGATCAGCCGATCCATATGCGCCGCGGTGAGATGCAGCGGGTAGTCGCCGGCATCGAAGAATTCGATCTCGGCGCCGAGCGCGGCGGCTGCCCGCTCCGCCTCGTCGCGGCGGCCGGCCTTGACCTTTTCAAGGGTCATGCCCGGTTGCTTCCAGGCAAACTGGGATTCGCCGCGCTCGCCGAATGCCAGGCAGACGATCTTGACGCGGTAGCCCTTCTTGGCGTGCAGCGCGATGGCGCCGCCGGCGCGCCAGACGAAGTCTCCCGGATGGGCAGAGACCACCAGAGCGGTTTTTGACATGGCATTCCTCGGCTTCGAGATCGTTGCGGACCGAATCTAGGCGACCCCGGCGGCAAACGCAAAGCCGCGCCGACGATCGTTCATTTGGCATTGGCCGGCGCGTGCACGTGCCACAGGTCCGTGCGCCAGTGCAGCGCGATTGCCAGCAGCAGCGCGAGCCCGGCTGACACGTAAAGCGTGCCGGTCGCGACAAAGCCGATCGCGTCGATCAGGCTGCCGGCGGTGAGCAGGCCGAGTGGCAGGCTGTAGATCGCAAGCATGCGCACGCCCATGACCCGGCCGCGGAAATGTTCGCTGGCGGTGCGCATCAGGATGACCGCGATCGTGATCATGGTCAGGCTTTGGGAGAACCCGGCCAGCATCAGGCAGGCGATTGCGGCCGGCACGGTTTGCATGTGCACGAACACCAGAAGCGCTGCATACCAGGTCACCGTCGCGCCGATCATGAGCCGCGCCACCCGGAGGCCGCCGATCAGGCTCAGCGCGACCGAGCCTGCCAGTGAGCCGACCGCGAAGCTTGCCGAGAGATAGCCGAGCCCGGTCTGGTTGGTGCCGTAAATGTCCCGCGCGATATAGGGCAGCAATCCGTTGGAGAACGGATAGGCGGTGAGATTGGCGAGGCATGCGATCCAGACCGCGGCGCGCATCCGTGGTGTGGTCCAGACATAGGCGACACCTGCTCGGAGGTCGCGCATCGGCGAGCGCCGCAGCAGGCCGTCAACCGTTGCATCGGCCGGATGCGGCGTCGACGGCGCCACGACGCAGAGGGTCAGCAGCGTGCCGACAATGTAGAGGCTGAAGATCGCCACATAGGCCGGCCCGATCCCGAGCGAGGCCAATAGCCCCGCGCCGCTCAGCGCGCCGGCGATCCGCGCCGTGTCCATCGTGGTTCGCGACAGGCTGATCGCGCCAACCAATCGATCCGGCGGCATGATGGTGGCAACCAGCGCGCCGCGCACGCCCAGATCCGAAGGTCGAACGAGACCCATGATCGCCACGATGATGAAGACATAAAAGGGGCTCAGATGGCCGCTCAGCGCCAGTGTCATCAGCGTCCCGGCGAGCACCGCATAGGTCGCCCGCATCATCGCCAGCAGGTCGCGGTGACCGATGCGATCGCCGATCACCCCGAAGACCGGGGCAATCAGCGTGCCCGTGTAGTTGAGCGACGCGATCAAGGTCAGCAGCAGCACCGATCCGGTCTCGGCCAGCACATACCAGCCGAGAATGAGCGTCTCCATCTCGAAGGCCCAGGAGGTGAGCAGGTCGGCGGGCCACTGGAAGCGGTAATTCCGGATGCCAAAGGGCGCCAGCGCCGAAAGCCGCGCGACCTCGCTCAACGCTCGATGCCGCGGTTCATCGCGTCCCACCCTGCCCGGATTGTTATTGCGGGAGCGGATGTCACCGCTCCCGACATTGTTTTTAGGCGGCGGATTACAGCGTCGATACCGGCGCCTGTCAATCGCGGCAGCGTTCGAAACCAGCGCCACGCCCCGAGCTGACGTGCCGCGCATGCCGTCGACCGGGCACCGCCGAGCCGTATCGATAGATCTGCGCGACGGATCGCGGCGTTGGCAGAAGCATGCGGCCTCCGGATGTTCGCGCCAGCCGCTCTCTTGCGCCCGTGGTAAACCAATCGTTAAAGCCGACGCGACAGGGGCGAGCAGGCGGGACGCCGGAAAGCGTCGGCATTCCAGTCACATTGGGCAACAAAGGCCCGTCCTGCCGGGACCAGGTCATGGTGAATTTCCGATATCGATGGCGCACGTTTAGCCACCCCGGCTTAACCGTTTCTCCAATGACTGCCCCGCATAGTCCAGCCAACGCAGGCGCTCGAAATGCTTAACATGTCAGGTTCAACCCCAGTGGCATCCTTGGGACGAGTGATCTCGATACGCGGGTCCCTCGCCCGGGTCGGACTGCTGACGACAAGCCGGATGGCCGTTTCGGAAATCAGGGCGACAGTCGGCCGGTTCGTCAGCATCCGTTGCACAAATTCCACCATCGTGGCCATGATCACCGAAGTGTCATGCGAGAATCTGCCGACCTCCGATGTCTATATCGCCAGCGCTTCGGTCGATCTGCTCGGCGAAATCCTCGGTGGACCGGACCGGCCCAAATTCCAGCGCGGCGTCACCAACTATCCGACCATCGGCGATGCCGTCGAGCTCATCACCAACCAGGAACTGCGCACGGTCTACGCGCCGTCGGGATCCGACCAGATCAATGTCGGCACCCTGCAGCAGGATCCGTCGGTCATTGCCTATGTCGACGTCGAGGAAATGCTGTCCAAGCATTTTGCCGTGCTCGGCTCAACCGGCGTCGGCAAATCGAGCGGCGTGTCGCTGCTGCTGAACGAGATTCTGAAGTCGCGGCCCAATTTGCGGATTTTCCTGCTCGATGTTCACAACGAATACGGCCGCTGTTTCGGCGAGCGCGCGCTCGTTCTCAACCCGCGCAATCTGAAGCTGCCGTTCTGGCTGTTCAATTTCGAGGAGGTGGTCGACGTGCTGTTCGGCGGCCGCCCCGGCGTTGCCGAGGAACTCGATATCCTCGCCGAGGTCATTCCGGTGGCCAAGGGGATCTATACGCAATATCAGAACACCGATCGGCTCGGACTGAAACGCGCCGATCCCAGGACGGTGGGCTATACCGTCGACACGCCCGTCCCCTATCGCCTGGTCGACCTGATTTCGCTGATCGACGAGCGCATGGGCAAGCTCGAGAACCGCTCGTCGCGCATCATCTACCACAAGCTGATCTCGCGCATTGAGACCGTGCGCAACGATCCGCGCTATGCCTTCATGTTCGACAACGCCAATGTCGGCGGCGACACCATGGCGGAAGTCATCAGCCATCTGTTCCGGTTGCCGGCCAACGGCCGGCCGATGACGATCATGCAGCTTGCCGGCTTCCCTGCCGAGGTGGTCGATTCCGTGGTGTCGGTGCTGTGCCGGATGGCGTTCGATTTCGGGCTGTGGAGCGATGGCGTCTCGCCGCTGCTGTTCGTCTGCGAAGAAGCGCACCGCTATGCCTCCGCGGACC
>JBDTKD010000508.1:0-3753 GCA_039935515.1 Bradyrhizobium sp. | reverse complement strand
GGATCAACGATCCCTCGCACTTCGCCTATCCGACCTATGCCAAGGCGGCGATCCAGCGCCGGGAGAATCTGACCCGGTCCGCCGACGAACTGCGCATCCAGCTTGAAGACGCCAGGGGCCTGCTTGCTGAGGCCTTCGAGGAACTCAAGAAAGTCGAGCTGCTTGACGAGCGCGATCAGGCGCGTGAACGCGCTGAAGAAAATGCACGCGAACAGGCTGACCTCGACAGTATCGGCCTGATGCGCGCGCGCATCGGGGCGATTGCCTGAGCCGTTCGACCCGTTATCCTCACATCGCTGGAACCCGGGCCGCGAGGCCCGGGTTCGTCGTTAATGTCCACAGGGTCGTCGCGGACTTGGTGGACCGGTTTGGCGCAGGGTATGGTACGACAGCGCTGGATGCCGGCGGGTGGGTGCAAAGCGGCGATGAGCATTGGGACCTCCGAGGATGCTGAATGCTGACCCCGGCTGAGTTGGTCTGGCTGATTGCAGCCATTGCCAAGGGGGATGAGGCCGCCTTTGAGCGCCTCTACGCCGCGACGCGGGCGAAACTCTTTGGTGTAGTGCTCCGTATCTTGCGCCGACAGGATCTGGCAGAGGAAGTCATCCAGGAGGCCTACGTCAAGATCTGGAACAGTGCCGGACAGTTCAATCCCGGCCTGGCGTCGCCCATCACGTGGATGGCGTCGATCGCCCGAAACCGGGCCATCGACGTCGTTCGAAAGCGGAGCGAAGTTTCGATTGAAGAGGAGCCGGCGGCGATGGAAGTGGCTGCCGACGCCCCCGATCCGCTGGCGCGCCGCGAGATGACGGAAGAGTTGAAGCGGTTGCTGGAGTGCGTCGGCCGTCTGGAGCCGGACCGGCAGAAGCTCGTGCTGCTCGCCTATTACAACGGCTGGAGCCGCGAGCAGCTGGCGGCGAAGTTCGAGGTGCCGGTGAACACGGTGAAGACATGGCTGCGCCGCAGCATGATGGACATCCGGGAGTGCCTTGGGCTGGGGTAATGGCTTACAGCGAAGACCATATCGCGCTGGCCGCGGAATATGCCCTCGGCACTCTTGATGCCGATGAGCGGACGCTGGTCGAGACCATGATGGCCGGTGACCAGGACTTCACGGCACTGGTAGCGGCGTGGGAGCAAAAGCTCGGTGTGCTGAACCAGATGGTCGGATCGGTCGAGCCGCGGCCCGAGGTCTGGCAGAAAATCAGAGCCGCGGCAGGACTGTCCGAAACACAGGCGCCGATGGTGCTTCCCGAGGCGCCGCCACCGATGGTCGCCTCACCGACCCCGGCTGTCGCGGCCACCGACAGCTCCAACGTGATTCTCCTGTCCAACCGGGCCCGGCGCTGGCGCCAGGTTGCGACGCTCACGACGGCAATCGCCGCGGCGCTGGTCGCCATGATTGCGGTCGGAATCTACCGGCCGGACATGCTGCCCGATCAGCTTCGTCCCAAGCCACGCACTCAGGTGGTCGCGATCAGGACCCCGGCGGCTCCGGCGGCGCCGGATGCGCAATATGTCGCCGTGTTGCAGAAGGACGGCGGATCGCCTGCCTTCATTCTCACAATCGACGGGGCGACAAGGAATTTCACGGTCCGCCGAATCGGCGCCGCCGCCGAGCCCGGCAAGAGTTTCGAACTGTGGCTGATCTCCGACAAGCTGCCGCAGCCGCGCTCGCTGGGGGTGATCGGCGCCGGTGATTTCACCGCGCGGCAGGTGCTCGCGTCATATGACGCCGAGACCGTCAGGGCCGCGACCTATGCGGTGACGATCGAGCAGGCCGGTGGCTCGCCGGACGGCAAGCCGACGTCAGCGCCGGTCTTTGCCGGCAAGCTGATCGAGACCGTGCCGCCGGCCGCAGCTCCCGCGTCGTCGCGATAGAAGCGCCGCCGGTTCGCGCGAAGCTCTTCCAACCAGCGAAAGCACAGGCGATCGCCCAAAAGAAAACGCCCGTGGGGGAGCGGGCGTTTTCGGTCGTCCTGTAGTCAACTTGGGGGTCTTCTACATACTCACGTGGCGACTTTGGGGGGCTGGTAAAGAGCCGCGTGAATTCACAAAATCATCAGCGAACGGTGGACATGTCCGAACTCGTCAGCGTCACCGCCTTGCCGGCCTTGATGACGCGCGCGCTCTGATATCCGTCGTTCGAAAAGCTGCGAGCCGAGATGCCGAAGCCCACCACCGCGATACCCGCGACAAGCGCCACGACCACGATCTTAAGATGCGTGCTCCGATCGGCGCTGTAGATCGAATGGTTCATGGAAGTCTCCTGCCTCTTCCCGCCTTTTGCCGATTGGTCTGCCCGACCCGCCGACTGGTTCAACATCTCATGGCAAGAAACGTGGGGATTCGGCTTCTGGTTCCGAAGAGGCGATCACAAGGCAGTGAAAAGACTTGAACCCGCGCGATCCACCGAGGCCGGATCAGCGGTCAGATTCGGTAGATAATTCAGATATTGGAGTATGTTGGGGCTTAATTGGCAGCCGGATCGCGAAATCGGGTGCGAGTTCGCGGCAACCGACAAATCACTTGCCTGTGGCGAAAAAGCCCGTTGGACGGGGTGCTTCGGCTGGCCGGGCGGCTAGACGCTCCCGACCGTCTTCAGCCGTGCCCGCGGATGGATTTCCGCCTGCGACAGCACGGTCGTCTGCGACCTGAACCGTTCCACCAGCGAGCGCACGAACGGGCGGATCGCCGCCGAGGTCACCAGCACCGGCGCCTCGCCGTCGCGCGCCGCCCGCTCGAAGCTGTCCCGTACGACGGTCATGAACTCCGACAGTTTGGACGGCTGCATCGCCAGGCTGCGTTCCTCGCCCTGTCCGATCAGCGACTCGGCAAAGGCCTGTTCCCATTTGGCCGACAGCGCGATCAGCGGCAGATAGCCGTTGGCCGATGTGTGCTGCGCGCAAATCTGCCGCGCCAGCCGGGCGCGAACATGTTCGACCATCGTCGCCGGGTTGCGCGAGGACGCCAGCGCGTCGGCGATGCCTTCGAGAATGGTCGAGAGATCGCGGATTGAGATGCGCTCGCCGAGCAGCAGTTGCAGTACGCGCTGAATGCCCGAAATGGTGACCAGGCTCGGCACGATATCCTTGACCAGTTCGCCCTGCTCCTTCGGCAGGTCCTTCAGAAGCTTCTGTACCTCGCCGTAGGACAACAGGTCCGACATGTTGTTCTTCAGCAGCTCGGTGAGATGGGTTGAGAGCACGGTCGCAGCGTCGACCACTGTATAGCCCTTCAGCGAGGCTTCCTCCTTCAGGCTGGCGTCGACCCAGGTCGCCGGCAGTCCGAAGGTCGGTTCGACCGTGTGGATGCCGGGCACCGCGACCTGGTTTCCGGCCGGGTCCATCACCATGAACTGGTTCGGCCAGATCCGGCCGGTGCCTGCGTCCACCTCCTTGATCTTGATGACATAGGTGTTCGCTTCCAGCTGCACATTGTCGAGGATACGCACCGCCGGCATCACGAAGCCCATCTCGATCGCAAGCGAGCGGCGCAGCGCCTTGATCTGCTCGGTCAGGCGGTCGGTGCCGTCGGGGCCGTTGACCAGCGGCAGCAGCGCATAGCCGAGCTCGATCTTGAGATCGTCGATCTTCAGCGCTGTTGCGATCGGCTCGTCCGCCGCGGCTGCCGCGGCGGCTGCGGCCGCCGGCGCCGCGGCAGCGCGGGCCTCGGCCGCCTTGGCGCGGCGCTTGCTCGCGCGCGCGTGAAACGCCAGTCCGGCCGCCCCGCCGCCGAGCACCAGGAAAGGAA
>JBDTKD010000507.1:0-2807 GCA_039935515.1 Bradyrhizobium sp. | reverse complement strand
TGCTCGCCGGCGTCGGCATCCGCATCCGCCGCATCCCGCTCGCCGCAGTGGCGCCGGGCGCCGTGGTCGACGGCCCGGTGATCTTTGCGGCGGATCTGGGCGAGGAGATCGACAACATGGAAGGCATCGACGCCTTTGTGACGCCGGAGGGCGACACCGTGCTGACGATGGTCTCCGACGATAATTTCTCGCTGATCCAGCGCACGCTGCTGCTGCAATTCACGCTGCTTGAGCAATGATACAGCAGTTGGTAATCGCCGCCGCCCGACCTAGAGCCTGTTCGGTTCTGATTGGATCAGAACCGGGCTCTGGTTTCTTGTTTTGACGCGTTTTCTTCACGCGAACCGGTACCCACTTCGCTCAAAAACGCTCTAAAGTGCGTTGCAATCGATCCTCCCACACCCGGAAATCCTGCCATGAGTGCTCTGTTTGCTCCGCTTCAACTGCGTGGTCTCACGCTTGCCAATCGCATCATGGTCGCGCCGATGTGCCAGTATTCGGCGGTCAACGGCGAGGCCAATGACTGGCATTTCACTCACATCAACAGCCTCGCGCTGTCGGGCGCTGCGTTGTTCTGCATTGAGGCGACCCATGTGGAGGCGGCCGGCCGCATCACGCCGGGATGTCTCGGCCTGTGGAACGACGCCACCGAAGCCGCGTTGAAGCCGATCATCGCCTCGGTACGCAAGCATTCCAAAATTGCCATCGCGATGCAGCTTGCTCATGCCGGCCGCAAGGGATCGAGCCATACGCCGTGGGATGGCGGCCAACAGATTCCGCTTGCCGAAGGCGGCTGGCAGACCGAGGGGCCGTCCGCGCTGCCGCACAAGCCCGGCGAACTGGCGCCGCTCGCACTCGATGCGGCGGGGCTCGCCCGCATCCGCGATGCCTTTGCCGGCGCCGCAAAACGGGCCGAGCGGCTCGGCCTCGACGCGCTGGAACTGCATTGCGCGCACGGCTATCTGCTGCACCAGTTTCTGTCGCCGATCGCCAACCAGCGCAGCGATCAATATGGCGGTTCGCTGCAAAATCGCCTGCGCTTTCCGCTCGAGGTGTTCGAGGCGGTCCGCGCCGCGTTTCCGGACGCAAAGCCGGTCGGCGTCAAGGTGTCCGCGACCGACTGGGTTGAGGGCGGCTGGGACCTCGCGCAGACCATCGAATTTGCCAAGGCGTTGAAGCAGCGCGGCGTCGACTGGGTCGACGCTTCCTCCGGTGGCGTCTCGCCGCTGCAGAAGATCCCGCTCTCGCCCGGTTATCAGGTGCCGTTCGCGCAGGCCCTGAAGCAGCAGAGCGGTGTCACCACGATCGCGGTCGGGCTGATCACGCAGCCGAACCAGGCCGAGGAGATCGTGGCGTCAGGCAAGGCCGACATGGTCGCGATCGCGCGCGGCATGCTCTACGACCCGCGCTGGGGCTGGCACGCCGCGGCCGAACTCGGCGGTCACGTCGAAGCCCCGCCGCAATACTGGCGCTCGCAGCCCTCGACGCAGAAGGAGTTGTTCGGCAAGACCACGTTCGGGGCGCGCTGACGGCGGCAGCCGCTAGCGCACTCTATCTGGCCTGCCAAAGCGTTTTCCGGTCCGCTCGATTCTCCCGAAGCCTCATGGTTCGAGACGCGCGAAGGCGCGCTCCTCACCATGAGGGTCTGAAACACCTCAACGCGGACCTCGTCCGCGCGGCGTGAGACGCGCTTGTCATTCCGGGATGGCGCGTCGGCACCGGGCCCGGAATCCCGAGATTCCGGGTTCGTTGCAGATCGACGCGATCGAAGCGGGAAAGCCGACCAGGCAGTTCGCCTAACCGTGACGTTACACCGCCGCCTCGGCCAGAGCGGGCGGCGGCGGGGATGCCGTAATTTCGCGGCGCGGCGGTGCGACGGCCGGCCGGCCGTCCGGAACCTGTTTGAGCCAGCGGTCGGCGGCGCCCCGCCCGCTGCCGTGCAATTTGGTCATGAAGCTGTGCCCGAGATCGACTGCGCTGCGCTGCGCCAATCCGTCGATCTCGTCTTCCGCCGCGATCCGGAAGATCCGCAACGGAAGCCCTGATGTCGCGGCTGCGTCGCGCGCCCATTCCAGCGCGGCGATTTCGGCATTGAGCACCGAATTGGCCGTGATCTGGTCGAGCCGGCGATCGATCGCCGCCATGGTGATCGGAACATAGCTGTCGCGCGCCGGTGTGACCTGAATCACCAGCACATCGCTCGCCTCTGACTCCTGCACCAGCCTGACCACCGGGGGATTGGCGGCGAAACCGCCATCCCAATAGGCTTCACCGTCGATTTCGACGGTGCAGTGGACCTGGGGCGGACAGGTCGATGCCAGCACCACGTCGGCCGTGATCTCCGCATTGCGGAAAATCCGCGGCTGGCCGTCGCGAACGCGGGTCGCCGCGATCAGCAGTTTTGGGCAGCGCGGATCGCGCAATACCGAAAAATCGATGTCCCTGGCCAGCAGCAGGCGCAGCGGATCGAGGTCGAACGGGTCGAACTGTCCCGACCGCAAGGACGGCCCGAACGCCACCGAGCTTCCGGCCGGCGAAAATCCGCCGACCAGCATCAGCGAGCGGAACGAGGCATCATTCATGATCCGGGCCCAGAACTGCTGCAGGCGGGCCCGTGCGCGTTGCCGGCCGCCTTCGACCAGCCCGCTCGCCAGCAGCACGGCATTGACCGCGCCGGCGCTGGCGCCGCTGATCGCGTCGAATTCACAGTCGGATTGCTCCAGCAGCCGATCCAGCACGCCCCAGGTGAACGCCGCGAACGAACCGCCGCCTTGCAGGGCCAGCGACAGTTTTTGTGGCGGCCAGGC
>JBDTKD010000506.1:0-6456 GCA_039935515.1 Bradyrhizobium sp. | reverse complement strand
CCAACATGGCGCGTGTGCCGGTGGTCGGCCTCGGCCTCGGCTCGGTCGCCGGTCTCGGCGCGGCGAGGCTTGCGGCAAGCCACTATTCCGTCATGACCAGGAATTCGGCGATGTTCGTCGCCGGTCCGCCGGTGGTGAAACGGCTTGGCCAGGACCTCAGCAAGCAGGAACTGGGCGGCGCCGACATCCAGACCCGCGCCGGCGGTGTCGATCATGCCGTCGAGACCGAGCAGGAGGCGTTCGCCTGTGCCAGGCGTTTCCTGTCCTATCTGCCGCCGTCGGTGTTCGACCTGCCGCCAACGCTTGCCTGCGAGGACGACCCGGAGCGCGCCGAAGAATCGCTGATGAAGGCGGTGCCGCGCAGCCGTCGCCAAGTCTACAAGATGCGCCCGATCATCGATGCCGTCGTCGACCGGGGATCGTTCTTCGAGATGAGCGCGAATTTTGGTCGCCCGATCATCACCGGCTTCGCGCGGATCGAGGGCAGGGCCGTGCTGTTGCTCGCCAGCGATCCCCTGCACTATGGCGGTTCCTGGACCGCGGAGGCGTGTCAGAAGGTGGTGCGCTATGTCGACCTGGCCGAGACATTCCACCTGCCGATCGTCTATCTGATGGACTGCCCGGGGTTCATGATCGGGCTTGATGCCGAGAAGGCGGCAACCATCCGTCATGGCGTTCGCGCGATGGCCGCCGTCAATCAGAGCACGGTGCCCTGGTGCACCGTCATCGTGCGCAATTCCTTCGGCGTCGCCGGCGTGGTGCACCAGCCCGCCGACCGGTTTTCGATGCGATATGCATGGCCGTCGGCCTATTGGGGCTCGCTGCCGCTGGAGGGCGGCATCGAGGCAGCCTATCGCGCCGACATCGATGCCGCTGACGATCCGGTAGCCAAGCTCAAGGAGATCGAGGATCGCCTCAACAAGCTGCGCTCGCCGTTTCGCTCGGCCGAGAAATTCTGGGTCGAGGAGATCATCGATCCGCGCAAGACCCGCTCGTTGCTGTGCGAGTTCGCGCGGCTGGCCGAGCCGATCCGCACCCCGGGCCCGGCGATGAACATGAGGATGCGGCCCTGAGAGGCGAGTGGCGAATAGCGAGTGGCGAGTAGAAAGGCCCTATTGGCCATTCGCTACTCGCCCTCTCATGCCGCCGCCAGCTTCGGCTGCCGTGACATCGCGAGCACAATCACCGCTGCAACAATGCACAGCGCACCAGCGGCGAAAAACGCCGGCAGATAGGAAGCAAGCAGGGTTCGCGACAGCCCGGCGCCGAATGCCGCGGTCGCCGCCCCCAGTTGATGGCCGGCGAAGATCCATCCGAACACCAGATTGGCGCGCTCCGGCCCGAACCGCTGCGCGGTGAGCCGCACCGTCGGCGGCACTGTGGCGATCCAGTCGAGGCCATAGAACATCGCAAACAGCGACAGGCCGTAAAACGAGAAATCGGTGAACGGCAGCGCCAACAGCGACAGGCCGCGCAGTCCATAATACCAGGACAGTAGATACCGGTTGTCATAGCGGTCGGACAGCCAGCCCGAGACAATGGTGCCGATGAAATCGAACACGCCCATGGCGGCGAGCAGGCTCGCGGCCTCAACCTGCGGAATGCCGAAATCGAGGCACATCGGAATCAGATGCACCTGGATCAGGCCGTTGGTGCTGGCGCCGCAGATGAAGAAGGTCGCGAACAGGATCCAGAACACCCGCGTCCTCGCGGCATCGCGCAGCGTGCCAAACGCTGCCGCCGTGATCGGCCCAGAGTTCACAACCGGCGCCGGCAATGGTTGCGTGCCCTGATCGCCGAACGGCCGCTGGCCGACATCGCCTGGACGGTCGCGCATCACCATCAGCACGACAAGGGCGGCGACGCCGAGCATCACGCACATCAATCCCAGCGCCATTCGCCAGCCCATCCTTTCGGTCAGGCTGGCGAGCAGCGGCAGGAATACCAACTGCCCGGTGGCCGCGCTCGCGGTCAGGATTCCGACCACCAGACCGCGCCGCGCCGCGAACCAGCGCGCCGCGACGGTCGCACCCAGCACCAGCGCGGTCATGCCGGTGCCGATGCCGACCACCACGCCCCACAGCAACATCAGTTGCCACACCTGCGTCATGGCGAGCGAGGCCACCAGCGCCGAGACCACGACCAGCAATGCCGACAAGGTCACATTGCGCAAACCGTAGCGGTTCATCAGCGCTGCCGCGAATGGGGCCATCAGCCCGAACAGGACAAATCGGATCGACAGCGCCGAGGAAATCTGCGCGGTGCTCCAGCCGAATTCTTTTTGCAAAGGTACGATGAACACGCCGGGCGCACCGACCGCGCCGGCGCTGACCAGCGCGGTCAGGAACGTCACGCCGACCATCACCCATCCATAGTGGATGTTGCGGCGGGCGAGGGCGGCCGAGAGCCAATTCGAGATCATGAGTTTCCCATTTTTGGATGATGTGCATCATATGAAATGTCGCAAGAATTGCAATGGCGCTGCGGGATAATTTATCGTGAGGTGGCAGGCCGGCGGGGGACGGTACGTTCCCGTCATCATCCGCGCAAGCGGATGATCCAGTACACGCAGCCGCCTCGATGTTCACAAACGTCACGGCGTACGGGATGCCCGCTTTCGCGGAGCATGACGGCGGGTCTATCGTTTGCGGTCGATAAAGCGCTGCATCATTCGCTGCGGTTCACCGCTCAGGAACGATTGTCCGAATACCGCGATGCTGAGGTTGACGGATTCGGTCAGCGGCAGTTCTTCCCATTGCCGGAGCAGGGCTTTTTGTGCGCGCAGCGCTTCCGGGCCGCATTCGAGCAGGGTCTTGACGGTGTGCTCGACCGCGGCGTCGAGCCCGCCTGGCGGCGCCATCACATCGATCAGTCCCCAGGCAAGTGCGGTAGGCGCGTCAATATTCTCGGCGGTCATGACCAGCCAGCGAGCCCGGCCCCAGCCGATCAGGCGCGGCAACAAGGCGGCGTGGATCACCGATGGAATCCCGACCCGGACCTCCGGCATGCCAAACCTGGCATCGTGCGTGGCGATCCGGAAGTCGCAGGCGGCGGCCACTTCAAGGCCACCGCCGAGACACCAGCCCGGCATCCGCGCGATGACCGGCGCCGGAAACGCCCGCACCGCCTCGCATAGATCGCGCAAGCCGGTAATGAATTTCTCGGCTGAAGCCTGGTCGAGCCGCGCCATTTCCTTGATATCGGCCCCGCCGATCATGCTCTTTTCGCTCTCACCGGCAACGACAAGGGCGCGAATCTGACGCTCCGTGGCCAGTACCTTGAGCCCGTCGCGCACACCGTTGATGACGGCCGTTCCCAGGATGTTGAGCGCCCCGGCATTGCAGATCGTCAGCCGGACGACGCCGCGGGAATCGCGATCGACGCCGCAATGGGGGTTGAGCATATCCATGGAAGGTCTCGCATCGGTGAGGGGGGCCACTTCCCGGGCAAAATCGCTGCCTTGTCAAGGGCTGCCGGGAGCCACCTTTTGCGGGTGCCATGGCGGCCGAAACGAAATAGATGCAGCTTTTTCCGGCAGCAAATGTTATTATATGACTGGAAACATCTTATGGAACCGGTGATGCGCTACTCCAGGGAACACAAGCTCGAGACCCACGCCCGGATCGTGAGGAAGGCCTCGGTTCGGCTTCGCGAGAAGGGCGCGCATGGCATTGGCGTGGCCGACCTGATGAAGGACGCCGGCCTCACCCATGGCGGGTTCTACGCCCATTTCGATTCGCGGGAAGCATTGGTGATAGAAGCCTTTGCCGATGCGATGGAACGGTCGACCGAGCGCTGGCGCAAGCTCGCCGAACAGACCCCGCCGGAGCAACGGCTTTCGGCCATCGTCGATTCCTATCTGACGGCGCTGCACCGCGACGATCCCGGTCATGGCTGCGCCATTCCGACACTGGGCGCGGAAATTGCCCGCGAAAGCCCGAAGACCCGCAAGGCGTTTGCCGCCAAGCTGGAGCAGATGATCGACCTGCTGGCCCTGCAGATCCCGGAGGTTCCGCGGAAGGCGGCGCGCAGGCAGGGGATGGCCGTGATCGCGACCATGATAGGGACGCTGGTCATGGCCCGGGTTGCCGGCAACGGGGACTTTTCCGACGAGATTCTCGACGCCGGACGCGAGGCCGTGCTCGGTCGTGCGGCACCGGCAAAGCCGGCCGCGAAGAAACGAGCGACCAAAAACGCCGCGATGTCCGCCCGGCATTGATCGGGTTCTGCGGTATCGGCCTACGCCATTGGTCGAATGCCGCCGAAATGCGGCGCATGCCTGCATTTCCGCAAAACCGCCGCGCGCAGAAGCCCTTTCCAAACGCCGCAAAGACTGCAAGATGCCGGCAAAACCGGCTCTGAATGTATTGGAGGAACAGATGCGCTCGATTGGACATTTTATCGGTGGCCGTGAGGTCAAGGGTACGTCGGGACGGACGGCTGACGTTTTCGAGCCGATGACCGGCACGGTCCAGGCGCGGGTGGCGCTCGCCTCCAAGGCCGAGGTTCGCGCGGCGGTCGAGAACGCCAAGGCCGCGCAACCGGAATGGGGCGCCACCAATCCGCAGCGCCGCGTTCGCGTACTGATGAAGTTCCTGGAATTGGTGGCGCGCGACAATGACGCGCTGGCCGAATTGCTGGCGCGCGAGCATGGCAAGACGCTTCCCGACGCCAAGGGCGACATCCTGCGCGGCGTCGAAGTCGTGGAGTTCGCCCTCGGCATCCCCCAGATGATGAAGGGTGAATATACCGAAGGCGCCGGCCCGGGCATCGACATCTATTCGATGCGCCAGCCGCTCGGCGTCGTCGCCGGGATCACGCCGTTCAACTTTCCGGCGATGATCCCGATGTGGAAATTCGCACCTGCGATCGCCTGCGGCAATGCCTTTGTCCTGAAACCGTCCGAGCGCGATCCGGGCGTGCCGATGAGGCTCGCGGAACTGATGCTGGAAGCGGGACTGCCGCCGGGCATCCTCAACGTCGTCAACGGCGACAAGGAGTCGGTGGACGCGATCCTTGACGACCCCGATATCAAGGCGGTCGGCTTTGTCGGTTCGTCTCCGATCGCGCAATACATCTACGAGCGGGCTGCCGCGACCGGCAAGCGCGCACAGTGCTTTGGCGGCGCCAAGAACCATGCCATCGTCATGCCTGACGCCGACATGGACCAGACTGTCGATGCGCTGGTCGGCGCCGGCTATGGCGCAGCGGGCGAGCGCTGCATGGCGGTCTCGGTTGCAGTGCCGGTCGGCAAGACCACGGCCGAGCGGCTGATGGAAAAGCTCATTCCGCGCGTCGAGAACCTCAAGATCGGTCCCTCGATCGATCCGACCGCCGATTTGGGTCCGCTGGTGACTCGCGCCGCGCTGGAGCGGGTCAAGAACTATGTCGAGATCGGCATCAAGGAAGGCGCCAAACTCGCGGTCGACGGCCGTGGCTTCAAGATGCAGGGCTACGAGAACGGATTCTACATGGGCGGCTGCCTGTTCGACAATGTCACCAAGGACATGCGCATCTACAAGGAGGAGATCTTCGGACCGGTGCTGTCCGTTGTGCGCGCCCATGACTACCATGAGGCATTGAGCCTGCCGTCCGAGCACGAATATGGCAACGGCGTTGCGATCTTCACCCGCGACGGCGACGCGGCGCGCGATTTCGCCAACAAGGTCAATGTCGGCATGGTCGGCATCAACGTGCCGATCCCGGTGCCCGTCGCGTACTACACGTTCGGCGGCTGGAAGCGCTCCGGGTTCGGTGATCTCAATCAATATGGGCCGGATTCGATCCGTTTCTATACCAAGACCAAGACGGTGACCGCACGCTGGCCCTCCGGCGTCAAGGAGGGCGCCGAGTTCTCGATGCCGACGATGAATTGATAACCGCGAGATAGGATGCTATCATAAATGATAGCATGAAGGAAGTGTCGATGGGACAGCTGCTTATTCGCAATGTACCGGACGAGACAATCGCCACTTACAAGCAGAAGGCGGAACTTAACGGTCGTTCGCTCGAACAGGAACTGCGCGAACTGCTTGAGCGCAATCAACCTTTCACGCCTGAGGAAAGGGTCGCTCTATCTCGATTGTTCCGAGCGAGACATGAGGGCGTTCAGCCTTCTCTCTCGTTGGACGAGATCAGGGAAGGTCTGGAGTGACCGACCTTGTCGTCGACGCAAGCGTGGCCGTGAAATGGTTTGTGTCGGAGGAAGCTTCGGGCAACGCGGACGAGGTGTCGGCGAGCAATTACAGGTTACTGGCCCCTCGCTTGATCATGACCGAGGTCGCCAACGCTTTGGCTCGCAAAGCGGTCCAAAAGTTGATTACTCCCGTTGAAGCGGCGGAATATGTGAGAAATTTGCCGCGATTCCTCGCCGGGTTTCTTGATATCGATGACTTGATCGAGCCAGCACTGCACCACGCCTGCAGCTACCAGCATCCGATTTACGATTTCATCTAT
>JBDTKD010000505.1:0-9519 GCA_039935515.1 Bradyrhizobium sp. | reverse complement strand
CGTTCATGAGGATGAAAGCAAGCTGAAAAGGACGCCATTTGGTATTCGAGTAGACCGGCGGAACGTAGGGCCTCTCCGGAATGGCGGTTCCCGATGGCCCTTCGATCCAGCTCCGCATCGAGTTTGTTGACAATTCATAATGGTCGCGCTGTTCCATCATGGCGCGGTTCATCAGACGAAACGCATCCATCGCGTCCACATTCGACCTCAGTACGGTTATTCCTTCTTCGATGCGGCCTAAGCATTGCCGACAGTACGAGATATGCTTGTTGGCGGCCTCTCTCAGTTCGATCCCGAGCGTGGCGTCCGCGGCGGCTTCGGCCTCCCGTGCGTCCACCCATTTGCGGTAGGCGTCGGCTAGGGCTGTGCAAGCGGCGAGGACGCCGTCGATGGGGCCCTCCGACAGGAATTTCATCGACATCTCGCCGCCATCGATACTCTCCCGCGGAAGTATCGGGGCCTGCTCGAATATCGGAAGTACCTCGGTCCTGACTTCCTGGACCACGCCGCTCTTGTCAAGCGTCCAATCCGCTGAACATCCGTGGCCTACGGCATAGTTTGGTCGATGGCGGTAGAGGAGTGACAATGACCGTTCTTCGGGGTCCTGCAGGGATTCCGGTCTTCCCGGATACGGTTCGATCCGAGAGTTGCCTTGCGGGTGCACGGAAAATTTGCACTGGAAGAAACAGTTTTCATTGACCGGCTTCGTATTCACGCTTGCATTGATGAGCGTCACGGTGATCAGGCGTTTGCCCTTCCACGGCCGGCTCACGACGTCCATGACCAGCGAGCCCTGCGCGTCGGCACTGTCCAAACTGCGCTTGATGTTCGGTCTGGTGAGGTCGGCAGCACTTAGGGGAATGGACGCCTTTCCAGGAATTCTGAACCATGGTTCGGCGTCCCGGTTGGATTCGGACTGATTTTCGGATCCCAGAACGCCGGGATAGCCGCTGACGGGCTCCTTCCGATACGTGCCCCAGTAAGCCTCGAGGAGCAGACCTCCTGAGACGTCGGCAAGAAAACTGATCCCCATTGTACTGGGAAGGAACATCGATGCGGCGTTCATTTCGGAGTCAACCTCGGGCGTGGAGTCGGCAGCAGCCTCCTTGCTTGACGTCTCCTCCGCGATTTCCGCGGATTGCTCGTCATCGTTAGGCAACGACTCGACGACGACCTCGTCTGCCGTTTCGATGTCGGCAGCTTCTTCCGTAGCGTCCAGTGATCCTGAGTAGGTCACGCCGTTAGGAAACAGAATGCCACAGGCGTAGCGGTATCTTGGAGGATCTCTTGGCCGAAGTATCTCTTCTCCGTTGAGTTGGATCATTGGGAATCCGGGCGATGGGCCCACAAGCTCCGTTCGGAGAGAGTCGATGATGTGATCCCGTACCTGCGATGCGTCCGTAACCTTGCGACCTACGATCATGATGCGTCTGCCATTGCCTTTATCCCGTCCATCATGCGTTGATCGATGGTCGATCGCGCTTCCTCCGGACAGATCACAAAAAGACGAATACGAGCCCGCGACATGGCGACGTAGAGGAGGGAATCCGTTTCATCCGAGTTGCCTGTTGCCGCGTCGACGACTATTACGGACCGGCCGCTCCAACCCCTTGAACGAATGAATGGTAGAGTATGCGACTTCATCTGAATCCGCAGCGTACATGTCGCGGATGCGCCATCCGCCAATTGAAGTCGAATCCCCGAGCATCGAGAATTCGCGGCGGCGAGGGCCCAGGACGACGACATCTGCGGGCCTGACGCCCGTGCCGCGCAGCGAGGTTATTATCTGGCCGATTCTGGCAAGCCCGTTGGTTTGTGTCACGGCGAAGAATACCTCGACAGGATCTCCATCGGCCTGCTTCTCACTGATCTTCGTTCCCGTGAAGCCGCACATGAGGTCTGTCTGGGTGGCGATGCGCTTGGTGTTGCGGCAGTTCACGCTAAGATTGAAAATGGCTGCTCCCGAAAAGGCGGCACGCACCTCGGGATGTTCGCGACCGGCCATTCCGTAGAGCGCCTGCCGGGTGAAATCTCCGAACAAAATTGTCTTGGATTCTTTGACACCTTGCGTCCAGGCCTGGACGATATCGGAAAGCCGTGGGGCATCGAAATCCTGCGTTTCGTCGATAATCACCGCGTCAAACTGTTCGTCGAGTTCTTCGATCGCCAAGGCCCCAAGATCGAAATAGAGGCGGCCGTACAGATCTTCGCCGTCGGCTTCGCCAGCCGCTGGAAGGTCGCTTGCCAGTGTACTGCGCGAAATCCGTTCACGAAGCAGGCCATGGATATGACCGGAGACGACTGATGTCAGTCCCTGGTTATCAAGGCTCTTGCGTAGCCAAGCCCCCAAATGCCGGTTGAAGCATGCCAGTAGGACGCGTTTTCCGGACAGCGACAGCCGTCGTGCAGATTCTATCGCGATATTGGTCTTGCCTGTACCGGCAGGCCCCTTCACGAGGCAGACCGCATTTTCGGCAACCGCATCCAGTACGTCGTACTGTTCCTCGGTGAGTGACTTGATGCGCCGTTCGGTATCCCAGGCAGCTGCCGCCGCCATTTCGATGCGATCGAAGTCCGGACGAAGAAAGTTGATGATGCGCTTGCAGGTACCTGCCGCCGGTGCACAAAGATCCCTCCGGCTTGCCAGCTGAGCCAGCGAGGGGGCAGCGCTTATCTTCGCCGAGATATCATGCTGCATGTCGGATTCGTCAATGACTTCGGCTCTTGTGAATTCCGTCGTGATTGGCGGACAATCAACGTCGGGAAGAACGGCCATCCATCCGATTGGACATTTGGCTTCGAACGATCCGTGTCCAAATTTGGTGGCAAGAGCGCTCTTCAGCTTCCACATCCCCTCCTGGGCTTGCAGAAAGGGGCTACGCTTCAACCGGTCAGGCACCGCCGCGCCGTGCTTCCGCGTATACCACGTGCCGTTCTTGTGGCTGACCGTGCCACCTTTGACTTCGATGCAGACGATCCCGTGCCGCGGAATGATCACGACGAAGTCGATCTCCCCGAACTCTCCCGTCCATGCGCTGGAGATACCCAGGGAATGGAGAATGGTCCACTCGTCGGTACCGGCCGAAGACTTCAGCGACTCGAATACCCGCCGCTCGGATCCGGGGGTGTCAGGCGAGACGATGGGTGGGATCATGGTGGCCATGCTATGCTGCCATGATTTTCAGGCGCTCACCGTACCTGCGTGCCTGCCAGGCGGAGTTGAGCCACTGGAGGCGGTTAAGCATTGTGGTCGGGACACTGCGCATCGACGGTTCGACTTCGGCAACTTCCAGGATCCAGACCGTGCCAAGTTGAAATTCGAGTGCGGTCTCAGTTTCCGTCGGCTCGAGCAACATCCGCCCGCAGCGGTTAACCAGATAATCGGCCAGTTTCATTCCCGCAGAAAGATGATGGCCGCGCAGTTCGCTGATGGCGTCGCAGCAGCCTTTCCAATCGGCGGGAGATTTTCCCGCAAGAGGGAACGCCTTGGCGATCGCAAGAACGTCGTCCTCCGACCGCGGGCCGATCAGGGAGGGATTGGTCAACCAGGAGCGCAACGTGACGATATGGCGGCGTATACCGCTGTCTTGCAGTCTCCTCGCGATGCGACCTGGGTCAGACCTCCCAGAGTTGAGAGCGTCCCGCCAAAGTGACGCCTGCTTCCAGAGGCGATCGTATTTCTCGTCGCCACACAAGTCCTGCGCGACCGCCTTGATGACGTCTTTCTCGCCGCCTTCACGCACGATGATGCGCATGCCAGGGCGCAAATCGGAAATCTCGATATGCTCCACGCCTGATTTTTGACCGTCTGTCCCGGCCTGCATCAAGCTAACCGGGCGGTAGTCGGTCGCCATAGGCATCCATGACTGGCCGACAAAACGAACGATGTGGGCGTCTTCGGTTTGTTCGTGCGACGACACGTCGATACGGATCGATCGCTTTATCTCGGGCTTTCCGATTCGTGAGATCTCGTCGAACGGATCCGTCTGAGGATCGAGCGTCACGTCGGGGACGCTGCTGTCGGTCTCCGCGTCATGCGTTGCTGTGCCAAAGGAAGATGTTGCCAACGCGGTCAATCTGGTGCGGACATCCGGATTGAGCCCAAGTCGTCTCTTCTGGGAGTCGCGCCAACGCAGGCGCTGTCTGTATATCTTGACCTCAAAATCGTAGCCGGTGAGGACGATTTCCTTCGAGGGCCAAGGATCGATGAATTTATCGAACATGTCCCGTCGCAGAATCGAAAATGAAATGGCGCCCGGAAATTCGTCGCCGTCTGCGAGCTCGGTCGCAAGCTTGCATGGTAGATCGATCTCGTTTGCTGCGAGGAAGGCGTCGGCCTCCTCACGGCTCTGCCTGGAACCGGTAACCAGGACTTGTTTGAGCGTCGGATGAAGAGCGGCATTCCGAGCCAGTTCCAGTAGCGCCTCGCCTTTCGGCGTAATTCCGCCTCTGCGGGGAGTGGTCACGAAGCTTTCGATCGCGGTAGCGAACGCGCCCAGGACCGATCCCGCGTCGGGGCCGAGATATCGGGTTACATAGACCTGTTCATTGCGTAGATGTTGAAGTGACGCTGAGCACTCGGCCATCTGGGTCGAGCCGGGCATCGATAGCCAATTGGACGCGGTGAAGAAAAGATCGCGGACCGTTTCCATGACGGCTTGCATTCGTGAATCGTCGACCGCGGATTCGGCGGCGAGGAAATCCCCTATTTGTTGCAACAAATCGTAGGCCGAAGAAAGGGCGGGAGCGCTTCTGGGAAGGTAGCCAAGACCCGGTCGTCGCTCCACCGAGGCGCTGTATTGAATCCTGTCGAGACCAAGCAGGCCGGTTTTTGCGGGCTCTTGCGTCATCGTGTCATCCTGCGAAACAAGCTCCCAGGGCTGTGGTTCCCAGACGGTCCAGCCGTTTTTTCGAAGGGTCAGTGCGTCCGCTCTCTGCCGTCCGTCCGCGAACAAGATTAGTCTTTGGCGTTCGCCCACCCGATTTGCTAGATCGACGTTCTTTAGTACGTGTTCAAGACGATCGGTAAGGATAATTTGCGAGCCTGCTTGAACGTCCAGATGCAGACTTGCGCGTTCGAGTTCGGCTAGGTCTCTTGCAATAGCCACCAAGGGGGCGCCGCCGGATCCCTCGGGGAAAAGAACGAACGGTTGGCCGTTCTCGTCGAAATTTCCCCATGCAAAGTATTCTGCCAGCAGAGCACGGACCTGATCCGAACCGTGCTGGCCGCAATCTAAGGTCAGGCCGTCAAGAACTCTTCCGAATTCCTTCTGCGATCCGATAAGAACAACACGATTGTTGTAAAGCCCGCTGTTCCCGAAGGTCTCGACTTCTGCAAGCTCGTCAACCTCTGTTCGTACTGCATTGTTGAATTTGATAGAACTTCGGCTTTTGGGAAGTTGCCGAGTAGTCGGCTCGAAGCGGAATAGTTCTTCGTTCGAAAACAGACGCCTTCCATCGCCGAGGAGTGTCTCCTTTTCGGTGTATCCCAGAAATACGCCGTCTTTTCCAAGTCCCGTACTCTTTGTCCCCACGACGAACACGTTTCTATCGGGCAGGATACGTACGCTCGCGCCTGGTTTGAAATATCGTTCCAGAAAATGCCTTCGGTTGCTTAGAAAGTCCGAAGCGAGACACTGCAGCGCTGATAAGATGGCTGTGAATTGGGCGACATGCTTGGTCGATGGCAAGACAATGCAGATCGGACCTGTTACCTGTGTCTGCAGTGCGGTAGAAACGACCATTCTGGCAACGTGAGGCAAAGGTACACGATGGCCTGCATTCGAAATCAGAATTCTGTCCAGTAGCGTCGGAGGTATCTGAAGCTTGGTGTGGGCCTTTGCTTCGGCCTTCGCTGCGGGGGCTGGACTAGCGGGTTGCTCAGCTTTCCCGAAATTGACTTCTGTCCGAAGACTGGAACGCGCGTCGAGGGTGCGAGCCTCGGGCGGGAGGTTTGTATCTTCGTCCTGTACTTGCCGCGGAATCAAGGGAACGATTTCGGCAGTCGGTACCCTCGGGCTATCATCGGTGGCGCGAGCGACAGGCATTGCCGGAGCCAAAACCGGCATTCCGTTGCCGCCAGCGGGCTGCCCGATGTATTCGACTTCAGGTGCGGCCGCTTGCGTTTGCATCGTCGTGGAAATCGGAACCGAGTCTGCGGGAGTCGCACGCGCGAGCTCGCTCCCATGAATGGGCTTAGTGATGCCATCGCTTCCAGGCGGAAGCGGCTGCTTCAAATCAAACGTCTCAGCGATCGTGCGGTAGCGTCTGCTCGTCGGAACCGCGCTGTCGTTCAGGAGTTTCCCGAAATCGTCGGGAGTCCTTGACGAGTCTCGCCAAGAGACGAGAGGGCGCCATCCCAATAGACCAAGTCTGCAAGCGACGTCGGCAATTGTTTCATCTCGCCCGCTGATCGTGACCGTCTCATCGACCAGGACGACCGATCGCCCGTCCTTTTCGAGTAGTGCTCCGTCTCCCGTTGTCCCAATCAGTTTCCAGCCGAGGGATTGTGCGAGCAGGACGTCTGGGGCGGATGAAGGCGGCGGCGCTACGTCCGGAGAGCGCAGGTCGGATCTGCAGATAATTGCTGCACCCTTTCTGGCGCGAGATGCGATCGTTCGTACGCGCGAGTCGGTCAATTGATCCAGGCTGGCTACGATGAAGTCCGCATCGGAATGCGACTGATAAAGCTCGGCGTCGCAGCCGGCATTCCGCAGCGAAAGCACCAATCGGCCCGCAGCAGAATGCAGTTGCTCGACGGTCAAGTCAGGCGACGACCGTACTACGAGGCCAGAGCCGTCCGGCGCTCCTAGCCAGCGGTAGTGTTGACCGGATACCGCCCCAGCGAGCGCGGTGTCTTGCTGACGGTGCGGTATGTCTAGTAGGATCGCGTCGTCATGATCCTGGACCCCAATACGGTGCACAGTGGCACCGACCGCGGCGAACGCATCTATCAGGGCTGGCGCGACATCTTTGGCGTCATCAACGACGACCACGTCGAACCGGCGTCCGCTTTGCGTAATTGACGCGATTTCATCCTCCCCTTTCGCGCGTGCGATTGTCGATGGCCATTCGGTGACGCTTTTGGCTTCGCTGCACGCCGTGAGGTCCAACAGCAGATCCAGCACTTCGGCACTGTAGGCGGATGCCACGTGGTTGGCGGACGACTTCAGTGCGGATGTGCGGGCCTTTTCAATCCTGCTCTCGAAATCGGCAGGAGCATTGAGAGGATCCCCGAAGCCGGTCTGCGCGAACAAGGAACGCAATTGCCGAAGTTCATCCGCAGCTCTCTCGCGAGGACCGTTTTCGCTACCCTTCTCCAGATGTCGTAGGTTGCCCGCATGTTCTGGGGGACGGACTTCGTGCGGGTGATTTTTGCCATGTCGGACTATCAGTGCAATTTATCAGATGCGCCCTTATGACCGCCGGCGGCAGCATCAGGACTCTGTGGTTACGCATTGTCGATGATCTCGAACCGATCCGCCACCCCTTGCTCTTCTGTCGGTTCCAATCGTCAGACTTGATCCACTACGAAAGAGAGGTCAAAAGCTCTTTCTCGCCGGGAGGCCTGTCTCGCGCGAGAATAGCTCCCCAGCCTTGGTCACTTCGTATCCAAGGGCCTTGTAACCTGCCTCCCGCTTGGCGGCCATCTTTGCCAGCATGGGTTCGCCCGCATCGACATAATCGTAGATGATGACCTCCCGTTTTGCCCCATGGAGCCGGTGCAGTCTGCCCGCATACTGCGCAAGGGTTCCGCGCCAGGATATGGGCATCGTGAGAAACAGCGTATCGAGACGTGCATCGTCGAAGCCCTCACCAAGATAGCGACCGGTCGCCACTATTACGCGCTCCTCACCCTCCGGCACGGACTCCAGGGCCTCGATCGCCTGATCGCGTTGTTTCGCTTTCATCCCGCCTTTCAGAACTATGACGTTTTTGGCGAATTTCATGAGACGCTCCACGATCGCCTGGAGATGGTCCTTACGTTCGGTGATCACGACCGGGGAACGCCCTGCTTCGAGAGCGGAGAGGACGTCATCGATAATCATTTCATTGCGGGCGTCGTCGCGGGCCAGAAGGCCATAGAGTTCCTGGATCGATCCACGTGCATCGGCCTTCTTCCGCTCGGCGCGAAATGCAGTCTTCTTGACGACAACCCGGTGCGAAAACGGCCTCGCCGATGCTTGCTTCCTTGCGTCGACGCGATAACGGATCGGACCGCACTGCATGAAGATGATTGGGTGGTGGCCGTCCTTCCGTGTCACAGTTGCAGACAGGCCGAGCACATATTTCGCCTTGACGGCCCGAGCAACGGCCTCAAAGCTGACAGCGGACAAGTGATGGCATTCGTCCACGATGAGATGCCCATAGTCAGCCACGAGGTCGGATACCTCGCCCCTTCTCACCAAGCTTTGAATGGTCGCAACATCGATGAAGCCTGTCGGCCGCTTCCGTCCGCCTCGGATGACCCCAATACGGTCCGCGTCGATGTCGAGGAATGCGCGTAGCCGCGCTACCCATTGGTCCAACAGTTGCTGCCGGTGCACCAAGACCAATGCATTCGTGTTTCGCTCAGCTATGAGCCTGGCTGCGACCACCGTCTTGCCAAATGCTGTTGAGGCTGCGAGCACGCCGGTGTGGTGAGCCAATAGGGCATCCACGGCTGCCTGCTGTTCTGTAGTCAGCGTTCCGAGAAAGCGCGTCCCAAGGGGCGTGCCGCTATACCGCTCGTCACGCACCTCGGGCTGGATACCATTCACAGCTAGGAGGTCGATGGCGGCATCGAAGCAGCCCCGCGGTAGCGCGATGTGCTTGGTAAACAGTTCAGCACAGGAGATCACGCGCGGTTTGCCAAAGGTCGGCAACCGCATCGCTTGAGCCGCGTAAAAGTCAGGGTTCTGAAAGGCCGCGAGACGGATCAGACGATTGACCAGCACTGGTGGCAATGCGCTCCGATCGACGTACACTTGGTTGCCCAAGACCACCTCGACCTTGTCCGGCATCACGCCAACGATTTGCTGGTCGGCTTTTCGCCGCGACGGCGGAGCGATCCACGGTTCCTCATCATCGTCGTCTAGAGGAAGGCGCACTCCCACGACCCGACCTGCGGCCGACGCCTGCTCCACCAGGCGAGCGACCTCAACTCGGCTCATGCGCTTGATGTTGGACAGGAACGCCCACTGGTCACCGTACGGTCGCAGTTCGTCATCTACGAAGACACTGTTGCCGTCCTGCCGAGGCCCGTTCTGCAGAGGCAACGCAATCAGGTTACCGAACCCACCGGCAGGCATGGTGTCCTGGCTTGGAAAAAACCGATCATATGATTCGAACCCCATGTCGGGGCAGCGCTCCATCGTCTCGGTCACCAGATGGGCACCAAGCTTACGCGCCTCGGATGCGGGCACGGGCTCCGAGAAGAAAATCCAGATATGACCGCCGTTGCCGGAACGGGAGCGCTCGAGGGCTGCGGGCACACCTTTTTCGCGGCATGTTGCCAGGAACGCCAGCGCATCTCGCTGC
>JBDTKD010000504.1:0-4065 GCA_039935515.1 Bradyrhizobium sp. | reverse complement strand
CGGCGCCCTCGGCAGCCTCCTTGCCGTTGGGACGGGAAGGCTTGACGGCGTCGGCGGTCACCTTGGAAACTGTCATCGCTCGCGGCTCGCAATCCCGATAAGAAGTCCCGCCGGCACTCCGGCCTTGAAGTTATATTTGATAATTGTTATAAACTATATCAAATAGCGGCGGCTTTCAACTGCCGATATCGGGGACCGGCCGGCCGCACTGGGGCGCGGCA
Source organism: Bradyrhizobium sp. (assembly GCA_039935515.1). GTDB lineage: Bacteria > Pseudomonadota > Alphaproteobacteria > Rhizobiales > Xanthobacteraceae > Bradyrhizobium. Next base: position 3,844 of record JBDTKD010000504.1, on the reverse strand, counting down.
GGCTCGACGCCAGAGGGGGAGCGCCAGTCTTGAACACGACGATCATGCTGTTCCTGCTGCAGGACGGCATCACCAATGGCGCGATCTATGCGTTGCTCGGGCTTGCGCTGGTGCTGGTGTTTGCCGTCACCCGCGTCATCCTGATTCCGCAGGGCGAGTTCGTTACCTATGGCGCGCTGACCTATGCCTCGCTGTCGTCGGGACAGATGCCGGGCACCGCGCGGCTCGCGGTGGCGATGGGCGTGGTGGCGTTCGGCCTCGACCTGTTCGCAGGCCGCAGGGCGCTGCATCGCAAGCTGGTCGGGCGGGCCTTCGCGGTCAATATCGCGCTGCCGCTGGTGATCTTCGCGCTGACATTCTGGTTTGCCGGTCACCGCGCCCCGATCGCGATCGACGTCGCGCTGTCGCTGATGATCGTGGCGGCGATCGGGCTGTTTCTCTATCGCATCGCGTTTCAGCCGATCGCGCACGCCTCGGTGCTGGTCCTGCTGATCGCCTCGGTGGGCTGTCATCTCGCCATGCAGGGTTTTGGCCTGCTGTTCTTCGGCGCCGAGGGCCAGCGCGGCCCGGCGGTCTCCGACGCGGCCGTGACGGTCGGCCCGCTGCGTTTCACCGGCCAGAGCATCGCGGTCTACGTCATCACCGTGGCCTTCATCCTCGGGCTGTGGCTGTTCTTTGGTTACACCCGCTATGGCAAGGCGTTGCGCGCCACCGCCGTCAACCGACTCGGCGCCCGCCTGGTCGGGATCCGGACCACGCTGTCCGGACAGATCGCCTTTCTGCTGGCCTCCGTGATCGGCGCGATCTCGGGAATCCTGATCGTGCCGATCACGACGTTGTATTACGACACCGGCTTCCTGATCGGCCTGAAGGGATTCGTCGCCGCCATCATCGGCGGGCTCGTAAGCTATCCCATGACCGCCGCCGCGGCGCTGGTGGTCGGGACCGTGGAAGCCTTTTCCTCGTTCTATGCCAGCAATTTCAAGGAGGTCATCGTCTTCACCCTGATCCTGCCGGTGCTGCTGCTGCGCTCGCTGGCGGCGCCCGTGGTCGAGGAAGAGAAGGATTGACGATGCCGCAGCGGCTGCCCGTCATCCTGTTCGCGCTCGTTATGGCCGCGATCCCGTTCATCCCGGGCATGCCGCCATTCTGGATCGTGCTGCTCGACAATATCGGTTTGTCCGCGCTGGTGGCGATGGGACTTGTGCTGCTGACCGGCGTCGGCGGCCTCACCTCGTTCGGCCAGGCGGCGTTTTGCGGCTTCGGCGCCTACACCACCGCGGTGCTGACCACGGCCTATGGCGTGTCGCCATGGCTGACCTTGCCGCTGGCGCTGTTGGTCAGCGGCCTCGCCGCGGTCGTACTCGGGCTCGTCACGGTGCGGCTGTCGGGCCACTATCTGCCGCTCGGCACCATCGCCTGGGGCATCGGCCTGTTCTATCTGTTCGGCAAGCTCGAATTCCTCGGCCGCAATGACGGCATTTCCAGCGTTCCGCCGCTGTCGATCGGCTCGCTGCGAATGCTCGATCCAGGCACGATCTATTTCGCGATCTGGATCGCGGTCGTGGTCAGCGCGGTGCTCACCATGAACCTGCTGGACTCGCGCACCGGCCGCGCCATCCGCGCGCTGCGGCGCGGCCACATCGCCGCCGAGGCGTTCGGCGTGCAGACGCCTCGCGCCAAGCTGCTGGTTTTCATCTACGCCGCGGTGCTCGCCGGCCTCTCCGGCTGGCTCTATGCGCATTTCGAACGCACCGTCAATCCGACGCCGTTCGGTGCCGAAGCCGGCATCGAATATCTCTTTATCGCCGTGGTCGGCGGCGCCGGCTATGTCTGGGGCGGCGTGCTCGGCGCCGCCATCGTCGTCATCCTGAAGGAGATCCTGCAGAGCTATCTGCCCTATCTGTTTCACGGCGAAGGTCAGCTCGAAACCATCGTGTTCGGCATCCTGCTGGTGACCCTGCTGCAACTGGCGCCGACCGGCGTCTGGCCCTGGCTGACGGCGCGGCTGCCGTTCAAGCCGGCCCGCAGGCCGCCCGATACGTCGCTGCTGTTGCCCGGGCGTCCGCGCGCGGCGGCCAGCGCGGCGGTGCTGCTGGAGATCAACCATGCGCGCAAGCAGTTCGGCGGCGTGATCGCGGTCAACGACGTCTCGTTCGATGTCCAGGCCCGCGAGATCGTGGCGCTGATCGGCCCGAACGGCGCCGGCAAGAGCACGACCTTCAACCTGATCACCGGCGTGCTGACCGCCTCGGGCGGCACCATCTCCGTGCTCGGCACCAGCATCGACAAGGCGCCGCCGCAGGAGGTGGTGAAGCTCGGCATCGCCCGCACGTTCCAGCATGTCAAACTGGTGCCGGATATGACCGTGCTGGAGAATGTCGCGATCGGCGCCCATCTGCGCGGCCACGCCGGCGCGCTTGCCAGCATGTTTCGCCTCGACCGCGCCGACGAGGCGAAGGTGCTGGCGGAGGCGGCGCGCCAGATCGCCCGCGTCGGCCTCGCCGACCAGGTCGATCAGCCGGCAGGCAGCCTGTCGCTCGGCCAGCAGCGCATTGTCGAGATCGCCCGCGCGCTGTGTGTCGATCCGAACCTGCTGCTGCTGGACGAGCCGGCGGCGGGATTGCGGCATATGGAGAAACAGCAGCTTGCGGCCCTGCTGCGCGCGCTGCGTGACGGCGGCATGTCGGTGCTGCTGGTCGAACACGATATGGGATTTGTGATGGATCTGGCGGACCGCATCGTGGTGCTCGACTTCGGCACCAAGATCGCCGAAGGCACGCCGCAGGCGATCAAGACCAACCCCGACGTGATCAAGGCCTATCTCGGCGCCGGCTCAGGAGTGCCGGCATGAGCGCGCTGCTGTCGGTGTCCGATGTTCATGTCGCCTACGGCAAGGTCGAGGCCGTCCGCGCGGTGTCGCTCGAGGTCGCCGACCATGAGATCGTCACCATCATCGGCGCCAACGGCGCCGGCAAGACCACGCTGTTGAATGCCATCATGGGGATCCTGCCGCTGAAGGGCCGCGCCGGCTTCGGCGGCACCGACATGGCGCCGCTCGATATCGAGGACCGCGTCGCCGCCGGTCTCACCCTCGTGCCGGAGCATCGCGAGCTGTTCGCCACCATGAACGTCGAGGACAATCTGCAACTCGGCGCGTTCCGGCTTGCCAGGGCGGCCGCGGCTGTCGCCTTCGAGCGGGTCTACACACTGTTTCCGCGGCTGAAGGAGCGCCGCAAGCAGTTGGCCGGCACGCTCTCGGGCGGCGAGCAGCAGATGCTGGCGATGGGCCGCGCCCTGATGGGCGCGCCACGGTTGCTGATGCTGGACGAGCCGAGCCTCGGGCTTGCGCCGATCATTGTCGCCGACATCTTCCGGACCATCGGTGAATTGCGCGCGAGCGGCGTGTCGGTGCTGCTGGTCGAGCAGAACGCGCAGGCGGCGCTGCAGATCGCCGACCGCGCCTATGTGATGGAACTCGGCGAATTCCTCCTGGACGGCCCGGCGAGCGAGATCGCAGCCAACCAGCGCGTCGTCGCCAGCTATCTCGGCTTCCAGCACGAAGGCAAAGGCGTGGTTTAGATTCGCACGACCGTCACGCCCCGCGAAAGCGCGATTAGAACAGTTTCCAGAACCGTGGCTTCATCCTTCGAGACGCCGCGCAATGCGCGGCTCCTCTGGATGAGGACCCTCATGATGAGGAGCCCGCGCAGCGGGCGTCTCGAACCATGAGGCAAGGGATGCGCCGCGCGCCGCCTACTCCGCCGGAACGTATTTGCCGTTCTTCACTGTCAGGATGATGCGCGAGCGGTCGTCGAGGCCGTAGCGATCCTTTTCGGTGAAA
>JBDTKD010000503.1:0-13922 GCA_039935515.1 Bradyrhizobium sp. | reverse complement strand
TCCGCGTCTGCAACACCACGCGGATGGAGGCCAATTCGGTCTCCAACGTGCTGTTCAACAAATATGGCAAGAAGTGGCATTTCATCACCCCCGACTACGCCTTCGGCCACACCCTGTATGACGCCTGTACCGACGACCTGAAAAAGCTGGGCGGCACCGTCACCGGCAACGAACTGACGCCGCTCGGCACCACGGATTTCTCGGCCTACCTGATCAAGGCGAAGGCTGCAAATCCGGATGTGATGATCCTGCTGGTGCAGGGCTCCGACATGATCAACTGTCTGAAGCAGGTGGTGCAGTTCGGCCTCAACAAGCAGATCCATGTCGCAGGAACGCAGCAGGAGCTGGAATCGCTCGCCGCGCTGCCGCCGGAAGCGCGCATCGGCATCTGGATGTTCGAATGGTACTGGAAGCAGCCGGCCGTTCCCGGCCTCGACAAATTCGTCGCCGATATTCGCAAGCTCAACAAGGGCAATGTGCCGACCGCACGGCACTGGTTCGGCTACACGTCCGCCATGACTTTCGGCCTGATCGCGAACCGGGAGAAGACCGTCGATGCGGTCAAGCTTGCAACGGCACTGGAGAATTTCGAGCTGCCCGACGACGTCAAGCTGCAGCCCAACAAGTGCTATTACCGCAAGGGCGACCATCAATTGATGACTTCGGCCTTCATCGGCGAAGCCCAGGCAAAGGGCAAGGACGATCCGGAAGACCTGTTCCGCGTCGATGAAGTGATCCCCGGCGACAAGACGGCCCCGCCGGTAGCCGAAACGGGCTGTACAATCCACTGGCCGGCGTAGCATAAGGGCGATTGTTTCCTTGATCCGGGGGGCGGCGCTTCCCGGATCAACTGCACGTTTTCCGACCCGGTGATTTATGACGCAACTTCTCCTGTTCAACGTCACCAACGGGCTGATCATCGGCGCCTTCTATGTGCTGATGGCGCTCGGCCTGTCGCTCATTCTCAACCTCAGCAACGTCATCAATTTCGCCCATGGCGGGTTTCTCGTCATCGGCGGCTACATCGCCTATGCGGTGACACCCTATCTCGGCTTCTGGGGCGCGCTTCTGGTGGCACCGCCACTGACCGCCATCATCGGGCTCATTGTCGAGCGGGTGCTGATCCGGCCGCTCTACGGACGCGATCCGCTTTACAGCCTGCTGCTCACTTTCGGGCTGGCGTTCATCATCGAGGACGGCACCCGCTTTATCTTCGGCGCCCAGGGCAAGCCGATGACGATTCCCGCATTCCTGTCGCAGCCACTGAGCAGCGAGCTGTTCTTCATCACCGGCTATCGCCTGTTCATGGTCGCCGTGGTGATGATTGCGGTGGCATTGCTGTTCGTGCTGCTGCGCTATACGCGGCTCGGCGTCCGCATCCGCGCCGGCACGCTCGACCTCGAAACCGTCGCAGCGCTCGGCATCAACGTGCAGATGCTGCGCTCGCTCAACTTTGCCGTCGGCATTTTTCTGGCCGGTCTGAGCGGCGTTCTCGCCGCCGGGCAATTGGGGCTTGAACCGACCATGGGCACCGGCCTCTTGATGCCGAGCTTCATTGCCATCATCGTCGGCGGCATCGGCAGCCTGCCGGGAACGCTGGTGGGCGGCCTGCTGATCGGGGTGGCGTCCGGATTGACCGCGGTATTTTTTCCGGCCGCCAGCGAGGCGGTGATCTATGTGCTGATGGCGGTGGTTCTGCTGTTGCGCCCGCGCGGATTGTTCGGCGAAGAAGGAATGTTGAGTTGAGCGGCGAGCAAACACGTAAACTGATCGCCCTTGCGGCGATCTGGGCAGTCCTGCTGCTTGCGCCCTACTGGATGGTGCCGCTCGGCGGTTACACCGCACTTGCAACCCGGGTGCTGGTGCTCGGGCTGGCGGCGATGTCGTTGAACTTCCTGCTGGGATTTACCGGCGTGCTGTCGTTCGGCCATGCCGCCTATTTCGGCCTTGGCGCCTATGGCGCCGGGCTGTCGCTGAAGTTCCTGGCGGCAAGCACGCCGCTCGCGCTGCTGTTGGGAATGCTGCTGGGCGGCGTGTGCGGCGCCCTGCTTGGCGCGCTGATCGTCCGACGGCGCGGCGTCTATTTCGCGATGGTGACGATCGCTTTCGGCCAGGTGTTCTACTACATCGCGTTTCAGTGGAGTTCGCTGACCGGCGGCGACGACGGGCTGCGCGGGTTCTCGCGCCAGCCGATCGACTTCGGGCTGTTCAAGATCGACATTCTTTCCAACGAGAAGAACTTCTATTTTTTCGTACTGTTCTGTTTTGCCCTGGCGGTCGGCGTTATGGGCTTCGTCTTGCGTTCGCCGTTCGGCCGCACCATGATCGCGATCCGGGAGAACGAGCGTCGCTCCCGTTTTCTCGGCATTCCGATCGAACGCCATATCTGGATCGCGTTCTCGCTATCCTGCTTCTTCATCGCCTTCGCCGGCGCGCTCTACGCGCTGGTCAACAATTTTGCCGATCCGCGCGGCCTGCACTACAGCCAGTCCGGCGATTTCGTCATGATGGCCGTCATGGGCGGCATGCGAACCTTCTGGGGTCCGCTGCTCGGCGCGGCCGTTTTCGTGGTGGTACAGGACTATCTGTCGAGCATCACCGTCAACTGGATGTCGTTCGTCGGGCTGCTGTTTGTCCTCGTGGTGCTGTTCTTTCCGCGCGGGTTACTGGGCTTCCTGCAACGGAGCAAGGCATGAACGTCCTCGAAATCCGGAACGTCACCAAGCGCTTCGGCAATCTGGTCGCCGTGCGCGAGGTCTCGCTCGATGTCGCGAAGGGCGAGTTGTGCGCGATCATCGGGCCGAACGGCGCCGGCAAGACCACCTTCTTCAACCTGATCAGCGGATTTTTTCCGCCGACCTCCGGCGCCATCAGGTTCGACGGCCGCGACATTACCCGGCTGGCGACCAATCAGCGCGTCACGCTCGGGATGGCCCGGACTTTCCAGATTACCGAGATCTTTCCCGAACTCACCGTGTTCGAGAACGTCCGCATTGCCGCCGAGGTCGCCGGCGGATATCGCCTGCGGCCCTGGATCAACCGTTTGGAAGCGGCGCAAATCCATCAGCGGGTCGAACAGACGCTCAAGCTGGTGTCGCTGGAAACCAAAACCGATCGCCTGGTCGGTGAACTCTCCCATGGCGATCAGCGCGCCGCCGAGATCGCGATGGCGCTGGCGTTGCAGCCGCATTTGCTGCTGCTCGACGAGCCCACCGCCGGCATGGGCGATCAGGAGACCTACCAGATCACCCAGCTGATCCGCCGGCTGCACCGCGACAGCAACTACACCATCGTGCTGATCGAGCACGATATGCGGGTGGTGTTCCACCTTGCCGACCGGATCTGCGTGCTCGACCAGGGCAAAATGCTGGCGCAGGGGACGCCGCAGGAGATCGCGGCGAACGAGACCGTGCAGGCCGCCTATCTGGGTAATGCCGCATGAGCGCAGCGCTGACCGCCGAGGGCCTCCACACCTATTACGGCAAGAGCCATATCCTGCATGGCGTCAGCCTCGAAGTTGCCGAGGGCAGGATCACCGCGTTGCTCGGACGCAACGGCGCGGGCAAGACGACGACGCTGCGCAGCCTGATGGGACTTACGCCGGCGCGCGAGGGCAAGGTGACGGTGTTCGGCACCGACACCACGCACTGGCCGACGTTCCGGATCGCCGCCAGCGGCGTCGGCTATGTGCCGGAAGGCCGGCGTATCTTCGCCAATCTCAGCGTCGAGGAGAACCTCAAGGTCCCGCTGGAACGCGACGGTCCGTGGACCATTCCGCGAATCTACCAGCTGTTCCCCCGCCTCGAGGAGCGCAAGCTCAATCGCGGCCGGCAACTCTCCGGTGGCGAGCAGGAGATGCTGTCGATCGCCCGCGCGCTGCTGCTCAATCCGAGGTTGCTGATCCTCGACGAACCCTCGCAGGGACTGGCGCCGCTGATCGTGCGCGAAGTATTTCGCATCGTCCAGCAGATGAACGCCGAGGGGATTTCGGTTCTGCTGGTGGAGCAGAATGCGCGGATGAGCCTGGAAATTGCCGACGATGCCTATGTGCTGGACGACGGCATCGTCGTCTATTCGGGATCGGCGAGCGAACTTGCCGCCGACGATGCCCGGGTCCGCGCACTCGCAGGCGCCAGCGCCGAGGAGTGGACGATCGCCTGAGCGTTCGTGCAGGCGAAGGTCGCGCCGAATAATCCGTCATTGCGAGCGCAGCGAAGCAATCGATCGCGCCGCAAAGCAAGTCTGGATTGCTTCGTCGCTTGCGCTCCTCGCAATGACGGTTTTTAATCGTCGTTGCAGGTCAAGGTGACGTCGATCGCAACAGGATTCTGGATGATGATGAGGCGGCGGAGCAATTTTGCCATCGGCGTTTCGACGCTGGCGGTGATCGCCGTCGCGTTCGTCGTCCTGGTTGGGTACCGAACGATTCACAGTGTCCAGTCGCGCGGCCCGCTGCGTATCGTTTTCGAAGGCTCCGCCAGTGGCCTGTTGAAAGGCGGCGCCGTGACTTTCGACGGTGTCCAGGTTGGCGAAGTTACCTCGCTCAAGCTAGAAAGTCCGCGCAAGATTGTCGCCCTCGTCATGCTGGACAACAGCGCTCCGGTCCGCATGGACACGGTGGTCGGGCTGGAGTCCCAGGGACTGACCGGCGTGGCGGCGATAGCACTGACCGGCGGCGCGCCGGCGGCGCCCCCGGCGCCGCTCGACAAGGACGGCGTTCCGACCCTGACCGCCGACCTGACCGAGACGCAGTCGATCCGCGACACCCTGCACAATGTCGACCGGGTGCTGGTCGACAACCGGGATGTCATGAAAGATACGCTGCTCGGCTTCGAGACCTATACCGCGAGCCTCGCCGGCAAAGGCGATGAGATCGACAGCATCCTGCGCAAGGCTGACACCGCGTTCGACCGCTTCGACAGCGGCATTGCCAGGATCAACGTGCCGGGCCTTGCCAACGGCAAGGACGGCGAACTGTTTTTGAAATTGAAGTCGATCCGCGAACTGGCCGAGAGCTTCAACAAGCGTTCGGCGGTGTTCATGGATGAGGGCCGCCGCACCCTGCTTGATATCAGCGAGGGTGCCAGCCGGCTCGATCGCAAAATCGATCCACAGGCGGCGGGGCGCAACACCCCGGCAGCGCCGCGCGCAAGTCGAGCGGGCGGCCCGAGGGCTCCGATCCCGCCGGCCTCACGATAAAGCGGCGAGATATCGCCCGACCGAAGCATCGAACGCCGCCTTCGCGCCGGTTGCGATGTTGCGGCCCCACCAGGCTCCGTAAATGCGATCAAAGGCGAGTGGCGCGACGGTGTCGGCAATCCGGTGGACCGCTGCGGCGTCGAGCGGAATGTAATTCGGATAGCTGTACATGAAGCTGACAAAGCGGCGGTCCATCGCCACGGTGGCGATATCGCCGGTCAAGAGCGCGCCCCGTCCTTGGGCGCCGGCCCGCCAATGCAGCACCGTGGCCCCGGCAAAATGACCGCCGGTACGCAGCAGAAGCAGATCGTCGGAGAGCTGCAGGCCTTCGCCAGACCACGGCACGATCGCGCGATGCGGCCGGGTGATCCAGGCGCGATCGTCGCCATGCAGATAAATCGGCACATCCCCGAACGCATCGCTCCAATCGGCGACCGCGCCGTAATAATGCGGATGCGACACCGCGATCGCCTTCAGGCCACCGAGCGACCTGACATGGTCGACCGCCTGCTCGGTGAGAAGCGGAACGCAGTCCCAGAGCACGCAGCCATCGTCCTCACGCAGCAACAGCGCGCGCTGACCGATCGCGAGATCGGGCTCGACCCCGATTCCGGGGATGCCGAGATCGTCGCGCCAGACGAGTTGGTAACGTGTCGTCAGTTGCTCGCGCGTGAGCCATGACTGGCCTTTCCAGTTGACGAACTGCCGCTCGTCCCGGCAGATCGGGCACTCAGCCGGCGGCGCGCGGCTCTCGGGAAACTGGGCGCCACACTGCTCGCAGGTCCAGAACGGCATGAGGTTGCTCCGATCGGAGCACACAGATAGCCCAAAAGCAGCGGCTCGCCAAAAGGCGGATGCGACGCCGGCCTCTGCCTGCAATGCCCGCGGTCAACAATTTCGGGCAGCGGATTGTGCCGCGTAATTCATTTGTACACATTCATTCGTATACAAATGAATAATCCAGCTTGATCCCGCCGTCAAGCCGCGCGCAAGATGCCGCCTCACCTCGCGAAGGCATTGAACAAGAAGGATAAACCCATGGCCCACGACGAACCTCAGGCCGCCGGCCCGACCAAGCTGGTGATCCGCAATATCGGCCTGCTGCTGAGCGGGGCCCTGGAAAAGCCGATCCTCGACGCCGACACGATCGTGGCCGAAAACGGCAGGATCACCGCGATCGGACACGCTGGGGATGTCAACGCCGAGGGCGCCACCACCATTGTCGACGCCAACGGAACCACCGTCGCACCCGGCCTGATCGACAGCCATGTCCATCCCGTCGCCGGCGACTGGACGCCACGGCAAAACCAGATCGGCTGGATCGACAGCTTCCTGCATGGTGGCGTCACCACCATGATCTCGGCGGGCGAGGTTCACATGCCAGGCCGCCCGCGCGACGTCGTCGGCCTGAAGGCGATGGCGATTTTCGCGCAGCGGGCGTTCTGGACGCTCCGCCCCGGCGGCGTCAAGGTTCACGCCGGCGCTCCCGTGATCGAGACGGAAATGGTCGAGGAGGATTTCAAGGAACTCGCCGCGGCCGGCGTCAAGCTGCTCGGCGAGGTCGGCCTCGGCGGCGTCAAGGATGGGCCCACCGCGCGCAAAATGGTCGGATGGGCGCGCAAATACGGCATCCAGAGCACCATCCATACCGGCGGCCCGTCGATTCCGGGTTCCGGCCTGATCGACAAGGACGTGGTGCTGGAGGCCGACACCGACGTGATCGGTCACATCAATGGCGGCCATACCGCCCTACCCGACGGTCAGATCCGCTGCATCTGCGAGGGCTGCAAACGCGGCCTTGAACTGGTTCACAACGGCAACGAGCGCGCGGCGCTTTACACGCTGCGGATTGCGCGGGAGATGGGCGATCTCGGCCGCGTCATCCTCGGCACAGATGCACCGGCCGGCTCCGGCGTGCAGCCGCTCGGCATCCTGCGCATGGTGTCGCTGCTGTCGTCGCTCGGCGAGGTGCCCGCGGAACTCGCGTTCTGCTTTGCGACCGGCAACACCGCACGGATGCGCGCGCTGGATTGCGGCCTTGTCGAGGTCGGCCGATCGGCTGACTTCGTCATCATGGACAAGGCACAGCATTCCGCCGGCAAGAACATCCTCGACAGCGTTCAGCTCGGTGACCTGCCCGGCATCGGCATGACCATTATCGACGGCATCGTCCGCACCCAGCGCAGCCGCAACACGCCGCCGGCAACCAAGGTGCCTGAGATCGTCAAGCAGTAGAACATTTTCCGGCACCGTGGCTTCATCCTTCGAGACGCATCGCTTCGCGATGCTCCTCAGGACGAGGTCTTCTTCCCTGGATGAGGTGCTAGACCCTCACGGTGAGGAGCGCGGCAACGCCGCGCGTCTCGAACCACGAGGCCGGTAGACGCGTCGTCACACCTCGCGGATACGCGTCAGGCGCAGGCCGCGAATGACGCGGCAATCACCGCAGCCTGCTCAGCAGCGCGATCAGGGTCTCGCGCTCCCTGACGTCGAGCGGCGCCAGCGTCTCCCGGGTGATGGCGAGCGCATTCGGCGCGGCCTTTTCGGCCATCTGCTGCCCGGTGCGGGTCAGGCTGACCAGCAGCCGACGGCCATCTTCCGGGTCGGGGCTGGTCTCGGTCAGGCCGCGGGCGGTGAGGCGGTCGATCACGCCCTTGATGGTGGCGACATCCATCGCGGTCAGCCGCCCGAGCTGGTTCTGGGAGCATGGCCCGGTCTCGGTCAGCTTGGCCAGCGCCGCCCATTGCGGCGGCGTCAGATTGATGCCGATTTCCCGCGCGAAAATCGTGGCGTGGCGCTGCCAGACCTGGCGCAGGATGAAGCCGATCTGTTCCTCGAGCTGGTAGGCCTGGCGCGAAGGCCTGGCGCTGCGTTTCGGCAGAACATTCCTGGTCATTTGAGTCCCCATGCCGCCTTGCCCGGTCACAGCGCCAGATGCGCGTCGCGGATGTCCGGACGCGCATCAAGCTCGTTCATGGTGCCGCTGAAGCAGATGCGGCCGCGCTCGATGATATAGGCGCGGTCGCAGATCAGCCTGGCGAAATGCAAATTCTGCTCGGAGATGACGATGCTGACGCCTGCCTTTTTCATGGTCAGGATGGCGTCGACCATCTGCTCGACGATCTTCGGCGACAATCCTTCCGACGGCTCATCGAGCAGCACCAGCGACGGGTTGCCCATCAGCGTCCGCGCGATCGTCAGCATCTGCTGCTCGCCGCCGCTCATGCGGCCGCCCTGGCGGCCGCGCATCTCGCCGAGATTCGGAAACAGCGCAAACAGTTTTTCGCGGGTCCAGTGCGGTGCGTTCGGCCGGACCGGCTGGCGGCCCACCTCGAGGTTTTCTTCAACCGTGAGGTCCGTGAAGATGCGCCGTTCTTCCGGCACGTAGCCAAGCCCGCTCTTCACGATCGCATGGGTCGGCTGGCGCGACACATCCTTGCCCTCGAACACGATGCGGCCGGAGCAGCGCTCGACCAGGCCGACGATGGAACGGAAGGTTGTTGACTTGCCGGCGCCGTTGCGCCCGAGCAGCGCCACCACCTCGCCATCGCCGACCTCGAGGGCGATGTCGAACAGGATGTGGGCGGGGCCGTAATGGCTGTTGAGTCCCTCGACCGAAAGCTTCATGCCGTCGCTCCATCATGGTGGCGGGCATCGTAGACCAGCCCCTCGCCGAGATAGATGGCGCGGACTTGCGGGTCGCGCCGGACTTGTTCGGGCGAACCCTCGGCAATCAGCGTGCCGCGGTTGAGCACGAGGATGCGGTCGGCGTGTTCGAACACCACGTCCATGTCATGTTCGGTGAAGAGAACGCCGATCGACTGCTCGCGGGCGAGGGTTGCCGTCAGCCGCATCAGGTCGATGCGCTCGCGCGGTGCCATGCCGGCGGTCGGCTCATCCATCAGCAGCAGCTTCGGCCGGTTGGCGAGCGCGACCGCCAGTTCCAGCCGCTTGAGATCGCCATAGGCGAGTTCGCCGCAGGGCCGCTTCGCGTAGCCGCCCATGCCGACCAGTTCGAGCAGGCGATCGGCCTCGGCCGGCGCGAACCGCGGCGTCGAGGTCCAGAGATTGAACAACTGGCGGCGATACGACACCAGCGCGACCTGGATGTTTTCGCGCACCGTCATGGTCGGGAATGTCGCCGTGATCTGGAAGGTACGCCCGACGCCGAGCTGCCAGATCTCGCGCGGCTTCTTGCCGGTGGTTTCCTGGCCGAGCAGATCGATGCGGCCGGAATCAGGCACTTTCTGGCCGTTGACCATATCGAAGCAGGTGCTCTTGCCGGCGCCGTTGGGACCGATCAGCGCCAGGATCTCTCCGGCCTTGAGCGCAAACGACACCTCGCGCACCGCATGAACACCGCCATAGGATTTGCTCAGACCTTCGACAGAAAGCAGCAGGGGTGCGGTGCTCATTCGGCGGTCTCGATCCGGGAGGCCAGCGAAGCGGAGTTGGGCAAGGGCGGCCGGCGCCGGTTCCGGATCGTCTCCAGCACACCGACGATGCCCTTGGGGAAGGCGACTACGATCAGCACGATGAAGCCGCCAAGCACGAGCTTGGACAGATCGGTCTCACTGATGAGCCAGATACTGAGCGCCTTGTAGACGATGGCGCCGACAACCGCGCCCGAGACCGTCTCGACACCACCGAGCAGCACCATCACCAGCGCGTCTACCGAGAGCGATATCCCGAGATCGTCCGGAAAGACGCTGCCTTTGAGATAGGCAAACAGCGCGCCCGCGATGCCGGCAACGGTGCCGGCGATCACGAACGCGGTCCACTGCACGCGCTTGCCGTTGATTCCGATGGCCTCGCTGCGCAGCGGCGAGTCCCGGGTCGCCCGCAACGCATAGCCAAACGGCGAGAACAGGATAATCCGAAGCGCCGCAACCGCCAGCGCGGCGATTCCGAGCGAAAGCCAATAGAAATGCGCCGGGCTCGCCGCCCATTTTTCCGGCCAGACGCCGAGAATGCCGTTGTCGCCGCCGGTTACCGCGACCCACTGAAACGCGATCGACCAGACGATCTGCGCGAATGCCAGCGTCAGCATCGCAAAGTAGACGCCGGATAGTTGAACCGCGAAGAAGCCGAACACCGCCGCGCCGAGCAGCCCGAGCAATGGGCCGAGCAACAGGCACACAATCATCGGCAGGCCGGCGAACTTGGCGAGCAAGGCGACGCCATAGGCGCCGAGACCGAAATAGGCGGCATGGCCGAACGAGGCGAGGCCGCCCGCCGACATCAGGAAATGCAGGCTCACGGCGAAGATCACGAAGATCGCAATCTCGGAGGCGACGGTGAGCGCGTAGCCGCCGCCGACCAGCGGCAGCGCCGCCGCCAGCGCTAGCGCGGCCACCACTGCCAGCCGTCCATTCACCGTTAGCGGCCGCCAGGGATTGACCGTCAGGCCCGGCGAGCGTCGCGCCGCCGCCTCCGGCTTGCCGAACAGGCCCCACGGCCGCACGATCAGCACCGCCGCCATCACCAGGAACACCAGGATGATCGATATTTTGGGAAAGATCAGGATACCGAACGCATCCAGCTGGGAAACCAGGACCGCCGCCACGAAGGCGCCGATGATGCTGCCAAGACCGCCGATCACCACCACCACGAAGACGTCGACGATGATGCGCAGGTCCAAGGCGTGATACACGGCGTCGCGCGGAATCTGCAGCGCGCCGCCCAGCGCCGCCAGGAAGACGCCGACCGCGAACACGCTGGTGAACAGCCATTTCTGATTGACGCCGAGCGCCGCCACCATGTCGCGGTCCTGCGTCGCCGCGCGCACCAGAACGCCCCACCGGGTGCGCTGGAACAGCAGCCACAACACGCCGAGCACGACTGGACCGAGTACGATCAGGAATAGATCGTAGGACGGAACATGCTGGCCGAAGAAATCGACGGCGCCCTTGAATCCTGGAGCCCGGCGGCCGAGCTGGTCGCTGGGGCCCCAGATCAAGACTACCAGATCCTCGACCATCAGGGTCAGGCCGAACGTCGCCAGCAATTGAAACAGTTCTGGCGAATGGTAGATCCGGCGCAGCAGCACCATCTCGACCAGCACCCCGACCGCAGCGACGATCAGCGCAGCGGCAAGGATGCCGCCCCAAAAGCCGATCGCGCCGGAAAATCGCTCGGTCAGCGTAAACGCCACATAGGCGCCGAGCATGTAGAAGGCGCCATGCGCGAAATTGACGATCCGCGTCACGCCAAAGATGATCGACAGCCCCGAGGCCACCAGAAACAGCGACGCTGCGCTGGCAAGACCGGTCAGGAACTGGACGAAATAAAAGGTCATCGGCGATCCGCGCTATAGCGTTTTCCGGTTCACTCGAATCATTGTTGCTTCTCCCGAGGCCTCATGGTTCGAGACGCGCGAAGACGCGCTCCTCACCATGAGGGTCTGAGACCTCATCCTGAGGAGCATCGCGAAGCGATGCGTCTCGAAGGATGAAGCCATTGAGGTGGACATTGCGCTACGCAGGCTGCGGGCGCCACCGCGCCCGCCGTCACCGGCCTCACTCGTTCGGACGCAATTTCTCGACTTCAGCGTCGCTCGGCAGATAGTCCGAGCCCTTGCGGTAGACCGAATCCACCATGACGCCCTTGCCGTCCTTGAGCGCGGTCTTGCCCACGAAGGCGCCAAGCGTCGACTGATGATCGATCTTGCGGAAGGTGATCTCGCCGAACGGCGACGGCACCGACAGCCCCTCGGCCGCCGCGATCAGCTTGTCGGTGTCGGTCGAACCCGCCTTGGCGAGGATCGCCGCAGCCGATTTGATGGTCTCATAGCCGACGATCGAGCCGAGCCTCGGATAGTCGTTGTACTTGGCCTGATAGGCCTTGAGGAAGGCCTCATGCTCCGGCGTCTTGATGCTGTACCAGGGATAGCCGGTGACGATCCAGCCCTCGGGCGTCTCATCCTTCAGCGGATCGAGATATTCCGGCTCGCCGGTCAGAAAGCTCACCACGGAGCGGTCCTTGAACAGGCCGCGGGTGTTGCCTTCGCGAACGAACTTGACGAGGTCGGCACCGAAGGTGACGTTGAGGATGGCCTCCGGATTGGCCTCAGCAAGAGCCTGCACCACCGGCCCTGCGTCGATCTTGCCGAGCGGCGGCCATTGCTCGCCGACCCATTGGATATCGGGCCGCTTTTCCGACATCAGCTTCTTGAACACCGCGACCGCAGACTGGCCGTATTCATAGTTCGGCGCGATGGTCGCCCAGCGCTTGGCCGGCAGCTTCGCCGCTTCCTCTACCAGCATGGCCGCCTGCATGTAGTTGGAGGGGCGCAGGCGGAAGGTGTAGCGATTGCCCTTCGACCAGGTGATGGCGTCGGTCAGCGGCTCGGCCGCCAGGAAAAAGACCTTCTTCTGCTTCGCGAAATCGCTGACGGCCAGCCCGATATTGGACAGGAACGTGCCGGTCAGCATCGCCACCTTCTCGCTCGACACCAGTTCGTTGGCGGCAGTTTGCGCGTCGGCGGGCTTGCCGCCGTCATCCTTGGAGATGACGACGAGCTTCTTGCCATTGACGCCGCCGGCCGCATTGATCTCTTCGACCGCGAGCTGCCAGCCCTTGCGATAGGGTTCGGTGAACGCGGGCAACAGCGAGTAGCTGTTGATTTCGCCGATCTTGATTTCGTCCTGGGCCATGGCGGCGTTCGCCATGACGGCGAACACGACACCCAGCGCGGCACCCAAGAGACGTTTGCTTTGTTGCATCCCAGACCTCCAATGTTGAAAAACCAGCTAGCGCAGACCGTCTTCGCCCTTGATCTCGGCGATCGTCAGACCCCCCACCCGCGGCAGCGGCCGGCCGCTGTCGGTGATCGCGACCGCGACCATGATTTCGTTGGCGCGTGGCGCGTCGTTGACCTGCACTTCCATGCCGTCGAAATGGCTGCGCACGAAGGCCGCATCCTTGTGACCGAGCGGAATGTTCAGGATCGTTCCCATCCCGCCGCGTTTTTTCGACGACGGAATCAGCGCGGCGCCCTTGCCGAGAATCTTGCGCACCGGCGTGCCCATCCTGGGATGCAGGATCGCGGCCGCATGTTCGAGCTCGCCGTTTTCGCCGACCGCCGCCGCCTTGCCGTAGCTCTGGGCCTTCGGCCCTTCAATGCCGAGCGCCGCCACCGCCCGCGCCGCCAGCAGCTCGCCGAGTTCCTCGCCGATCGCGATCAGCGGGCCGAGGTCTTCGACATAGTGTCCGGCGAACGGATTTTCGATCACGGCGATCGCCGCCGCCCGCCGGGTCGGCGGCGCAACCTTCCGTCCCATTTCGAGCCGCGTCTCCTCGACAACCGTGACGATCTTGCGAATGACCGCGCTCATCGCTTTCCGCCTTTCTCCCTGACCTGGCAACAGCCATCAGGCATGTAGCACCCTTTCGATCGACTGGTGGCACGCCGCCGCATCGAGATCGTTCAGCGCGACAACGACGGTCTCGCCCTGCAACCGCAATGCCGCGGCCTCGATCAACCGCTTCGCCAGCAAGCGGCGGGCGCAAGCCGCGCCGGCGGCGAGCGCGTCGGCAATCTCACGATCCGACAACGCACCGACATCGCGGGTCACCAGGCGCGCCCCAAGATCGCTGTCGGGCTGCAGATCGTGCGCCGGGCAGCGGATGATGGCCTGATGTCCCGGCAAATCCACGGCATTGGCGATGATGGTGGCGGCGGCATCGGCTTGCGACGCGGTCGGCGCCAGCACGGTGACGGC
>JBDTKD010000502.1:0-8012 GCA_039935515.1 Bradyrhizobium sp. | reverse complement strand
AAGGTGTTATCAATGCTTCTGGCGGGGACTTGTACAACGGCCCGTGCGTATGAACATGCATGCGCGAACCATCGTGTGTTCTTCCCCGGAACCAATCCGGCCACCGCGGCTTATCGCGTTATCAAACCGGGAGACTGCCATGAAAATCTCGCAGCTTATTCTGGCTGGCACTGCGACCCTTGCCATCATCAGCTCGGAAGCTTGGGCCCAACAAGCGCTTACGGGAACGCTCACCCAGATTGACCGCATTCATCGTACCGTCGCGATCAAACAGACGCAAAGCGGTACCACCGGAGTGAATGCCGGCGCTGCTGCCGAAGAGTTCAAAGCACAAGACGGATTATCGCTAGACGCGTTGCATGCGGGGGACAAGGTCACCTTTTCCGTCACCGAAACAGCTGGGGTCAAGACGATCACGAAACTTCAGAAACAGTGAATATTCAGAAACCGCCGTTTGACAGAGCTGCGTAGTTGCCAGGCTTCATCCAGAGCTTTGCCCGCCAGGCCGCTTCCGCTCGCTATTGGACGACGTCAAGTCTGACCTTTGCGATCCCACTTCCAACCATCCCCAGCGCATCGGCCGCAGAATGCGAGACATCGACGACTCGTCCGGGAACGTACGGACCGCGGTCATTGACCCGAACTGTCACGGACCGCCCGGTCGCGACGTTGGTCACCAGCAACCGGGTGCCAAACGGCAACGTAGGATGAGCGGCGGTTAAATCGTGCGTATCGAACTTTTCACCGCTCGCGGTCTGTTGCCCCTCTGTGTAGAAGCTGGCAATTCCCTGCGAGGCGATCTGTGTCGGGGCCGCATGGGTGTGCCGCGCGAACGGGGTATGCTTTTTCGCGGATACGACACGCCTGTCGGTAACGAATGATGCCGTTCGATTGTGTTGCAGCGACGCCTGTCGACTGCGGCCAACAAATTCGGAATTCCTGGTGACAACGGATGACTGAGCGCAAGCCGCAAGCAACGCCGCGCCGAGAACGACGGCAAACAGTCGAATGACGTTCCGGACACCAGCGCCCGAGACCGAGAACGCGTCGGGAATATGATTTGCTTTAGTGGCGACGAAAGAACTCTTGGCGCAATCGATGGAAGACATGTTGCATCCCCAACTTGTGCTCCAAACTAAACTCGACCCGCAATGAGGGCGGAACCGTGGCTGGATGAGACCATGCACGGCACCAAGCATGCGATTTCATTCGGGTGTGATTATTGCGCCACAACTCGCCGCAAGCGCGATGTCGCGCGGCTTGCCTTCGGCCTCACAAAGACCGAAACTAGCGGCCGTGCAGCTGGTTCGAACCTGCTGAAAGAACCAGTCATCGCGGGGCAATGGTGCAGAGACCAAAAAACGGCCTATTGGCGAGCATACCCGCCTCGGAATGGATCGAAGTTCAGAGCCTGTGTGAGCCGGTCAAACTACCACTTGGCCGGGTGCTGTACGAACCGCGCGGCCCATTCGATTACGTGTACTTCCCAGAAACGGCGATTATCTCCAACGTTGCCCCGCTAAAGACCGGCAAGACGGCCGAAACGTCGACCACCGGACGGGAGGGGCTGGTGAACGTCGGAGCTATCATGGGCGACCACCAATCACTGCACCGGGCCGTCGTCCATGTGTCCGGTGACGGCACTCGTATTTCTTTTCGCGAGTTCCAGGAGTTGCAAGCACGCCTGCCTGTGTTCCAGCGCAAGCTCAACGCCTACTCACGAGCGTTCCTCGCTCAGGTGATGCAGTCCGTTGCTTGCAACGCCAGCCATACGCTCCGCCAGCGTTGCGCTCGATGGCTGTTGAAGTGTCACGACCGTGTCGACGGTGATAAGCTTCACCTCACGCAACAGTTCCTGGCGGAAATGTTGGTTGTTAGCCGCGTAGCGGTAAACACCGAACTCAAACAATTTCAGCAACTGCGGGTCCTCACATACAGCCGCGGCATCATCACGATATTGGACCGGCGATTTTTGGAACGCACATCTTGCGAGTGCTATCGCGCGATTCGGCGGGAATACGACAGACTGCTGCCTGGCTCCTTCACAAAATAAAATGCTGCTTATGTAAACTGGTTGACTATACGGTCGCCTTTAACATGAGTACAAAATACATCAATGCCAAAACACCGACAGGGAGCAGTGCACATATGCCGAGACATATCTCATTCTACGACGAATCTCTAAAGAAGCAGATCGAGGGCTCTTCCGTATCGGATGGCAAGTCAATCCATGCCGGTTCCGGAACATTAGGCTTTAAGAGTGCCCCCTATGGCCATCTTGGCACGTTCATCGATCAGGATGGACAGGATTTGTTGGCGCAAAAGCTATTGAGCGAGTTGGCGCGTCATGCAGCAAAGCACATGAACGGCGGCCATTAGGTTCAGGTAAAGAAATAAATGGTGTAAGCCACCAAAGCTGTTCAGATACCGTCATCGCCTTTTGCCGCGGAGGGCCGTTACATTGGCCCCGCTGGCTTGGGCGGCGGCGACGTTCAAGTGAGCTGCTGAATCCCCCTCCGCCTCGCGCGTCACAGCCGGCGCTTGCCGATTCCTGACCTTTCAGGGGTTGGCGCTCTCGGAGCTCAGCCGATTCGGAGCGTGACCGCGCATCGCCGAACCTCGTGGTTCGAGACGCGCGGCGTTGCTGCGCTCTCACCATGAGGGTTTGGCGTCGCGTCCCGTCTGCGAGCTCATCCTGGGAGCGGCGCTTTCGCCGCGTCTCGAAGGATGGAGCCACGGTGCTGGAAAATGCTGTCAGCTTTGCGAAGCGGTGCGCGGGACGACGGCGTCGGGCAGTGCTGGCGCGGGGCGAGTCTCGGCGGGCGCGCGGGCGCGATGGCGTTCGTCATCGTAAAGCGAGGGGCGGTATTTGGCGCGGGTGGTGGCCATGGTCGAACCGCGCCACGCCGCCAGCATGATCAGCGCCGATCGCTCGCCGAGCCGGTCGTACAGCCGTGACAGCCGGTAGACGGTTTGCACGGAAGCGCCGAATTCGGATTTGAGAAACAGCAGCACCCGAAGAAAGACGGGGCTCGGCATGTCGAGCGCCCGGCATGCGCAAGCGAGCGGTTCGCCGGAGGCGTCGTTGACCAGTTGGGCTGCCACCCGCGACGGCAATATCAGCGTCTCGCCGAGCTCGAGCGTGAAGCTTTCGATATCGGCGGCGAACGCGGCCATTTCCAGCGTTTCGATGGCGCGCGCCGCACGCGCGGCGGGAATTCGCGCCGAGGCCTTCAGCGGGGTGTCCTGCAGATTGTGCAGGATCATGGCGCGTTCGCGGGCGTTCGCGCGTGAAAACATGTCGTTGATTTCGGCGGCGTCCTTCGGCTGCATCGACAGGTTCGAGGCCACCCGCAATTGCGCCTCGCTGGGTGGCTTGACCGGCGCTATCGCCACCGGTGGCGGTGGCGCCTCCGGCAGCGGCTGTGCGGCACGGAACGGATTCAGCCCGAGCTTCCGCAACACTTCGCCCGGGGTGTCCGGATAGACCGCGAGCCGCGCCCGCACTGCCGCTCGTGTCGCGTCGTCAACCTGGTCGATCAGCCGGGAGGTCAGTTCGACAAACTGCCGCGCCTCGTCCTCGCTGTGCCGGCTGGTCTGGACGTAGAGATCGGTCAGCACCCGCAGCAAGGTGGGACGGATATCGACGCCCTCCCGGCGGGAGAGCGTGATCAATCCGTCGAAGCCTGGAAACAGTGAGGATGCGGTCATGTCGGGTACGGGACTGAATAATCCTCGCGTGAGCCTAGGTCGGTTGCTTTAACAGTTCGTTAAGGAAAACAGTCCGTGAAGAAGTGCCGGATATTCGCTCGACTTGTTGCGCGTTGGCATCAGGGGTCGGGAACGCTGCGGCCCAAAAAGCAAATTAAGATGCCGTTAACCACGTCCTGATCTTAATGATGGCTGTCGCCGGCCAAATCAGGTCCCAGGCGGCACAACAGAGAGCTTCCAATGGCCACCGTCATTGAATTTCCAGCGGATGCGGCTTCGCGGCGGCTGGGTTCGACCCTGGATGGCGCTCCGCGCGAAGGCATGGGCACCATCCTGATCCTTCCTGTCGTCCGCATTGAACGCGACACCGATGAAACCAGCGGTGGCAGCGGACCCGAAGAAGGAACCGCCCCGGGCCGCCGTCGCCGCCGGCGCTGAAATCGGGACATTTTGCATGCCGGCGATGCGCTTGCCGACCCGGACCGGGCAGCGGATACAGGCCGCATCACCGGTGCTGACGCTGATTTTGCTGGCCGCGATGCTCGGCGGTTGCAGTGGCGGCGACTTCGGCCGCACCCGGGCGGATTTTCGCAACGACGACATGCATGGCTGGATCGGTGCCGAGGCGACCGCAAGCATCGGCCTGCATCCGTCGCAATTCCAGCTCACCGACTACGAACGGCAGCTTCGCGATCTCGCCTATCCCCTGATCGAGCCGCCGCATTCGCGGCCGGCCTGGAAGAGCGTGTTCGGCGATTATCAGCCGATTCCCTCGCCATGGCGGCAAGCGCCGGTGTTCGATCGCACGGCCTATGGGCGGGCGTTGATCGACGAACCGCACCGCTCGCATGCGTCGCGTTACGCGCAGCTGATCGAAGACGTGCGCGACGACATCACGCGGTTCGAGCCGTTTTTCACCACCGCGATCCGCGTGCTCGACCTCGACAGGAAACGCAATGCCAGTCTCGCGCATGTTTCCGAATTGTCGCCACGCGAGCGCGCCGACGCCGTCGCCCGCATGGAGGAGAACAGCCTGATCGTGCAATGGGTGCAGCAGTGCCTGGAGCGCAGGATCTCGTCTTACCACTGGGCGCTGGAGCGGCTGGTGATCCAGGCGCCGGACAACATGGCGGCCGATGCCGACCGATTGATCGGCGAGCTCGCCGCGCTGACCGCAAATCCACCGGTCGCGGCGCGGCCGGTCATCGGAGCCGTGCTGAGCGTGCGCGGCTGACGCAATCCTGCGGCTTGGCTTCGATCAGCGCTTGGTCCGCGACGGCTCGGCCTGCTTGGCCACCTGCGGTTCGGTCTGCACCTTGCAGGTCGATGCGGCGAGCGATGCCTGGGCCTGCGGCATCAGGCCGGGCTCGGGCGCGAGCGCTCTCAACACGATCAGTCCGGTCGTGGTTGGCGAATCGATGATCAGCCGATCGGCCGCCGTCACATCCTCGTCCTCCGGCAAGGCCGCATGCTGGGCTTCCGTCATGAGATCGAGTTCGATCACCTTGCGTCCGGCCGACCGGTCATTGATGCCGTAATAGGCGGTGTCGCTGCGCGTGTAGAACGACACCGCGGTGTAGGCCTGGCTGACGGGCACTGCGAGCTTGATCGGCCCGCTCGACAGGTCGTAGCGGCAGATCGCGGTCGCAAATGCTGGATCCATGTAAGGCATGAGGGTGGTGCCCGGATCTGCCAGCGGCAGCGCAGTAACGGCGTTGAGCTTCGTGATCGGCGTGAGGCGGGAGTAGGCGTCCTCGGTTGCAATGCGCGGCAACGCCAGAACGCTGACGAGATGCACGACGCCGCCCAGCAGCACGCCCGCGACAATCGTGAACAGCACGCGGATCACGGGCACCCCACTGTCGCAATCGAGGGCATCGGGGCATCGCGCTGCGTTCGCGTCGCCACCCCGACCGGCGTGTCGTAGAGCCGAAGCATCAGCACATAGCGCTCGATGCCGCCGGTCGGCAGCCAGTTGCCGGAGCGCGACCGCGACGCCACCCGGATTTCGAAGCCGCCGTCGGCGCCGCGGATGATCTCTTCGCTGGTGAAGCCGTAGCGCTGCAGCGAGTTCGCCACCAGACGTCCTTTCCGGTCGTACAGCGTCAAGGTCCAGAACCGCGCCGCAGGCGTGACGCCACCGACGACGACATCGCAGCGGCCGTCGAGCGGCCGCTTGTGGTCGTCCGCGGTCGCCACGAACGCGACGCCATCGCCGGCGCCGAGCGGCAACTCGCCGCTGCGGGCGATGGCCGCGCGCGAATACGGATCGACATCGGCGGTGCCGTTCTTCGGGCGGGCGGTCCAGGCGCCGATCGTAAGCGTGCCGAGATCGGTCCCGCGTGTCGCCGTGACCCACGTCGCGCCGAGGCCGATGAAGGCGGCGAGCATCAGCGCCAGCAACGTGATGAAGATCAGCCGCACGTCAGTTCTTGCGCGGCAAAGGTGCCGCCGCGCCATCCGGTGCCGCCGCCGCGAAGCTCTCCGGCAGGGCGAGCGAACTCGACCTCGCAGGCCGCGCCGGGTTCGGCGGCTCGTTGGACGAGGTCTTGCCCGCGGTCTTGCCGGCTTCGTCGAGCAGCTTTTCCACCCGCACCAGAACATCCGCCCCGCGCTTGGTCAGCACCGGCGGCGGTCCCGGCTTGATGTCGAGCACTTTCGGGGCGCCGTTGGCCGCAACCGTCGTGGCGGAAGCAGGCGTCGGCAGTTTGGTGCCCATTCCCACCCCCACAAGCTCCTTGATCTCGACGCCCTCGTGGGCCGCGACCATGATATCGTGCCAGGTCTGCGCCGGCAGCGAGCCGCCGGTCATGCGGTTGGTCGGCGAATAATCGTCATTGCCGAACCATACCGCACAGACGAAATTGCCGGTATATCCGACGAACCAGGCGTCGCGATACGCATTGGTGGTGCCGGTCTTGCCGGCAGTCGGAATGCCGTCGAGCGCCGCGCGCCGCGCGGTACCTTCACTGACGACGTGGCTCATCATGCCCGCCATGTCGGCGGCGATGGAGGGCGGGATGGCCTGAGTCGGTTTCGGCCCGTCGCGGTCGTAGCGCCAGACCAGATCGCCGGTGCCGGTGCGGACTTCCAGCACCGCATGCGGCGTCACCGCCTTGCCTCTGTTGGGGAACGTGGCGTAGGCGACGGCATGTTCAAGCACCGTGACTTCGTCGGCGCCGATCGGCAGCGAAGGCGTATCCGGCAACGGCGCCTTGATGCCGAAGCGGCGGGCGACCTCGATGATCTTGGCGCGGCCGATCTTGGGGTTGCCCTTGCCGAGCGCAATCGACAGTTTCACCGGAATCACGTTGATCGAATGGGTGATCGCCTGCGTCAGCGTCACCGGACCGGAATAGGAATGGCCGTAATTCTGCGGACACCAATTGCCGATGCAGACCGGACCGTCGACCACGATGGAGTTCGGCCTGAAGCCGTTGAGCAGCGCGGCGGTGTAGACATATGGCTTGAACGACGAACCGGGCTGCCGGTAGGCATCGACCGCACGGTTGAACTGGCTCGCGCCATAGTCGCGTCCGCCGACCATGGCGCGGACGCCGCCGTCGAGGTCAGCGACGACGGTGGCCGCCTGCGTCGCGTGATAGTCGCGGCCAAACTGGCGCAGCTGATTCTCGACGGCGGCTTCGGCGGCATGCTGCACGTTCATGTCGATCGTGGTGCGGACGACGAATACGCGCTCGTTATATGATTTCGGGAAGGTGTCGACCAGCTTGCGCATTTCGTCGAACGCATAGTCGAGATAATAGTTCGGCGAATTCTCGTCGCGGCGATCGACAGCCGTCGCCGGATTGCGCCGCGCGCCGAACACCTGGCCCTCGGTCATGAAGCCGGCGTCGACCAGATTGTCCAGCACCACGTTGGCGCGAGCGCGGGCGGCGGGCAGGTTGATGTGCGGCGCGTATTTGGTCGGAGCCTTGAACAGCCCGGCCAGCATCGCGGCTTCGGCGAGGCTGACGTCGCGCACCGATTTGTTGAAATAGAAATGCGCGGCGCCGTCGACGCCGAAGGTGCCGCCGCCCATGTAGGCGCGGTCGAGATACAGCTTCAGGATTTCGTTCTTGGTGAGCCGCGTTTCCAGCCAGATCGCGAGAAACGCCTCGTTCACCTTGCGCTCGATGGTGCGCTCGTTGCTCAGGAACAGGTTCTTCGCCAGTTGCTGGGTGATCGACGAGCCGCCCTGGCGAACCCCGCCGGCCTGCGCGTTGGTCAACAGCGCACGAAAGGTGCCGGCGACATCGATGCCGAAATGGTCGTAGAAACGGCGGTCCTCGGTGGCGAGG
>JBDTKD010000501.1:0-17828 GCA_039935515.1 Bradyrhizobium sp. | reverse complement strand
TGCTGGCGGTGACGATGCAGCCCTCGCGCGCGCTCGCCATCGTCATCGTGCCCGCGATCATCACCAACATCTGGCAGACGTTTGGCGGGCCCTATCTGCGCGATATCGTGCGGCGGCTGTGGCCGCTGATGCTGGGCACCGTCGTCGGCATCTGGCTGAACGCCGGAATGATGGCCGGCCCCTATGCGCGCTACGGCACCATCGTGCTTGGCATGCTGCTGGTGATCTACGCCATCCTCGGCTTGAGCAGGCTCAACTTCAGCGTCGCGCCCGCCCATGAAAAATGGGTCGGCGGCATCGTCGGCGTCGTCACCGGCATAGTCTCGGCGGCAACCGGCGTGCAGGTAATCCCCTCGATGCCGTTCATGCAGGCGATCGGCATGGAGAAGGAAGAATTGGTGCAGGCGCTCGGGGTGTTCTTCACGGTCGGGACGGTGGGGCTCGCCTTCAACCTGACCAGCGAAGGCCTGCTCAATGCGTCGACGGCACTGCCAGGCGCGGTGGCGATGGCGGGATCCTTCGCCGGCATGTTCATCGGCCAGACCGTGCGCACGCGGATGCAGCCGGAAGCGTTTCGCCGCTGGTTCCTGATCGCGATGATCCTGCTCGGAATCTATCTCACCGGCAGCGCGCTTTACCGCGTTTCGGCAGCCTGAGGCGGCGCGCGTACGCGTCCCCGATACCTGGCGGGCCCACACCCGCCGTCATCGCCCGCGAAAGCGGGCGACCCAGTATTCGCTGACGTCAGCGATAGAATCGAAAAGCCGCAGCGTACTGGATCCCCGCTTTCCGCGGGGATGACGGTATTGACGAGGAGCAATCCATCTCCCGTCACTCCCGGGCGCGCGCGCGCACGGCTTACCCGAACAATGGCGTGCCGGGCACGAAGGCGTCGAACGCGGCCCAGAATTGCGCGCGGTAGCGGTCCTGTTCCTGCAGGATTTCATGTTTCGAGCCGGCGATGACGAGATGCGAGCCGGCGCGCAGATGATAGGCGAACTCCTCGATCGCCGGAGTCGAGACGATGGTATCGCTGCTGGCGGCCAGCATCAGGATCGGCTGACGAATCTGCGACGGATAGTCCATGGCGCGAAAGCCGCGCATCGCGCTGAACGCGGTATCGGCCCAGGCCACGGTCGGCGACGCGATACCGAGCGTCGGGTCCTCCTCGATGATCGCGGCGTTGCGGGCGTAGCGCACGGGATCGCTGGTCAGGGGATTGTTGAGGAACGAGGCCGCGCCTACGATCTCGTTGCTGCCGCCGGGAATATAGCGGCCGCCCTGGCCCGCGAGCCGCAGCACGCGCAGCAGCGCGCGCGCCGGAAACGAGGTGCGACGGCCGGGAAGATCGATCATCGGCGCCGACAGCACCATGCGGTCGAACCAGCGCTTGCCGGCATGGGCGACCCGCAGCATCACCGCCCCGCCCATCGAATGCGCCAGCGCAAAATGCGGCGGCGGACAATCCGGCAGTACCACCTGCTGCACGAAGCTTTCGACGTCGACTTCGAAGTCGGAAAAATCGCGCACATAGCCCTTGCGTGGATCGCGCAGGCGGCGCGACGAATGGCCCTGGCCCCGCCAGTCGACCATCGCAACGGCAAAGCCGCGATCGCGCAGGTCGCGCACCGTCTCGAAATATTTCTCGATCTGTTCGCCGCGTCCGGTGAAGACGCACACCGTGCCCCGGCGATTGGCCGGCGGCGCCCAGCGCGCAAACCGCAATTCCGCGCCGTCCGGGGTCCTGATGGTGCCGCTGACGGCGTTTTCCGGAACCGGATTGGCGGGAATCGAGACCAGCATCATGGCGGCGACCGGGAAGGTGAAAAGCACCGGAAATCAAGGGCGTAGGCGTCAAAAAAGGGCCCCGTTCCCACCCTCTTGAACGCCCTTGCGTCCATCCCATATCACCTTCGTGCAGGCCGCTACCAGTGTTTCGGGAAGCCGAACCACAGGCTGCACAAGGACGAAAGCCCGGCCCGGTTGGCGGGCGGGTTTAACTGAAACAGTCGCTCAATGGAGGACTACCCCATGCGTACCTATGACCTTACCCCGTTTTATCGCTCCACCGTCGGTTTCGACCGCTTCTTTTCGCTGCTCGATCAGGCCGCCGCAGACGGCAGCCCCGGCTACCCGCCCTACAACATCGAGCGCACCGGCGAGAACGCCTACCGTATCAGCGTCGCGGTATCCGGCTTCTCCGAGGGCGAGCTATCGATCGTCGCCAAGGAAAACACCCTGACCATCAAGGGCGAAAAATCCGCCAATGAAAACAGCAAGGAGCCCTCCGAGGTGCTGTACCGCGGCATCGCGGCGCGTGCCTTCGAGCGGGCCTTCCAGCTTGCCGATTTCGTGCTGGTGAAGAACGCTTCGCTCGAGAACGGCCTGCTCCACGTCGACCTCGTGCGCGAAATCCCCGAGGCCAAGAAGCCGCGCAACATCCCGATTACTTCCGGTGCGAAGGCCCCGCAGGTAGTTGACGGCGCGGCCGAGAAAGCCGCCGCCTGAAGCGCGGTCTCGATTTTCGGCAACCAGTTGCCCAGACGAAGACGCCCCGGGAAACCGGGCGTTTTTTGTGCCGATGCAGTTCGACTCGGCAACGCTGTTCACTCCAGATCCTGCATCTTCGGCATCTCCTGCGTCGGCCGGATCTGCGGCGTCGCAGGCTTCGCCGCGGCGGCGGCGGCACCCACGGTTGACGGGGCCGGGGCAGCTTCGGGCGGCTTTGGCTGGATTGCCGCAGATTGCTCGGCCGGTGCCGGCGCGGGCGTCGCCGCCAGCGGCTTCGGGTCGCCGGCATGCGGCGGCATCGCGCGGGGCAGCGGCACCGAGGGCGTGCGGCTCGCCAGCCGCGGGATCGGCGCCGGCGGCCGTGGTACGCCCCGCACCGGGCTCACCCCATACGTCATGCCCAGATTCCGATCGATATTGCCACCCATCCGGTACGCCGGCATGAAGCGGATGATCCGCCCGTTGCGGGCATCGATCACCAACTGGCCGTCGTCGCCGTCCCGATTGATCACCGAAATCGTGTAGACGAAGCCGCGTTGCCGCGGAATTCCAAGCGGCGAAAAGCCGTTCTCGCGGACGACCGTGTAAACTTCCGGCGCCGGCAGCAGCCTCGGGCCGTAGCGGGGCGCTGGAACTTCCGGCGGCATCTCCGCATAGGGACCGTCAAAGTCGGACACCGCCGAATACCGCGGACCGCCGATCTGATATGGCGCCAGCATCTGGGCATTTGCTGAAGTCCCGGCCAGAACCAGCCCCGCCGACATCACCCCTCCTGTGAACAGCTTCATCGCCCGTCGCTCCTGTCAGGCCCCCGTGTCCGGAGCATTCTTTCGCTCCTTGTACCGGCAGCAACTTCGTCGCCGAATCCGGCGGTCCTTTGGCCGGATCGCGGCGCGTTTATTTCAAATCCGGGGCGACGACGATCGCGGCAAGGAGGGCCTGCCATGCAACCGGCGACTTTCGCGCGCTTGTATGATAGTGAAAAGTTTGGCATGGTCGGAGTTAGGACAGTATCACTGTCTCAATTACGATGCGGCCCCGGCACAGAGATTGCAGCGAAAGTCGGGTGCTGAGACGCCGGGAAGTGAAAAGGCAAGGTCGTTCCTCGGGGACGTTGAACGCCCAGGCCTTAATTCTGAAATTTTCGGCTCGCGGCGGACGAGCGGTGGCCCGGTGGGTGCCGCGAGCGCCCAAGGTGCGCCGACGACGACGGTGAGGCCCTCGCTGGATTGAGAGGATGCGAGATGAGCGGGTCGGAGTTCGAGCGCGAAAACATCGTGACGGATGCGCTGTCGGCGGCCCCGGCTTCGAAACCGGCCGAGCCTCCGCGCGAGCACACCTTCCGGCCGCCCGCCGAAGGCCTCTACGATCTCAGCCTCGAAAAGGATTCCTGCGGCGTCGGCTTCATCGCCAACATCAAGGGCAGGAAGTCGCGTCAGATCGTCTCCGACGCGATCAGCATTCTCTGCAATCTCGAACACCGTGGCGCGGTCGGCGCCGATCCGCGTGCTGGCGATGGCGCCGGCATCCTGGTGCAGATTCCGCACAGCTTCTTTGCGCGCAAGGCCGCGGAAATCGGCTTTCAGCTGCCGGAACCGGGCGAATATGCCATCGGTGCGCTGTTCATGCCGCGCGAGACGGCGTGGCGCAATGTCATCAAGAGCATCGTTGCCGATCAGATCAAGGCTGAGGGCCTGATGCTGCTCGGCTGGCGCGAGGTCCCGACCGACAATTCATCGCTCGGCGAGACCGTCAAGCCGACCGAGCCCAGCCATATGCAGGTATTCATCGACCGCAACGGCGCGGCGAAGACCGACGACGACTTCGAGCGCCGGCTCTACATCCTGCGCAAGTCGATCTCGCAGGCGATCTACCAGCGCCGCGACCGCGGCCTTGCCGGCTACTACCCGGTCTCGATGTCGTGCCGCACCGTGATCTACAAGGGCATGTTCCTGGCCGACCAGCTTGGCAAATATTATCCCGACCTGCATGAGCCGGATTTCGAGAGCGCGCTCGCGCTGGTGCATCAGCGCTTTTCGACCAACACCTTCCCGACCTGGTCGCTGGCGCATCCTTATCGAATGATCGCGCATAATGGCGAGATCAACACGCTGCGCGGCAATGTCAACTGGATGGCGGCGCGGCAGGCTTCGGTTAGCTCCGACCTCTACGGCAAGGACATCAGCCGGCTCTGGCCGATCTCCTATGAAGGCCAGTCCGACACCGCCTGCTTCGACAACGCGCTCGAATTCCTGGTGCAGGGCGGCTACTCGCTGCCGCACGCCGTCATGATGATGATTCCGGAAGCCTGGACCGGCAATCCGCTGATGGACGAGCAGCGCCGCGCCTTCTACGAATATCACGCCGCGCTGATGGAGCCGTGGGACGGCCCGGCCGCGATCGCGTTCACCGACGGCCGCCAGATCGGCGCCACGCTCGACCGCAACGGGCTGCGGCCGGCGCGCTATCTCGTGACCCGTGACGACCGCATCGTCATGGCGTCCGAAATGGGCGTGCTGAAAATCCCCGAGGACGAGATCATCACCAAGTGGCGGCTGCAGCCCGGCAAGATGCTGCTGGTCGACCTCGAACAGGGCCGCCTGATTCCGGACGACGAGATCAAGGCGTCGCTGGCGAGAAGCCATCCCTATCGCAAATGGCTCGACCGGACCCAGATCGTGCTGGAGGAATTGCCGGGCGTGCCAACCAAGGGCATACGCTCGAACCTGCCGCTGCTCGACCGCCAGCAGGCGTTCGGCTATTCACAGGAAGACATCAATATCCTGATGACGCCGATGGCGGCCACCGGCGAGGAAGCCGCGGGCTCGATGGGTAACGACACGCCGATTTCGGCGCTATCGGACCGGCCAAAGCAGCTCTTCACCTATTTCAAGCAGAATTTCGCCCAGGTCACCAATCCGCCGATCGATCCGATCCGCGAGGAACTGGTGATGAGCCTCGTCTCGATCATCGGACCGCGTCCCAATCTGTTCGATCTGCGGGGCCTTGCCGCCACCAAGCGCCTCGAAGTGCGCCAGCCGATCCTGACCGACGCCGATCTGGAGAAGATCCGCTCGATCTCGGATCTCGCCGACACCCATTTCAAGTCGCGCACGCTCGACACCACGTTCCATGCCGGGTTCGGCGCCGCCGGACTCGAGCCGGTGCTCGACGAATTGTGCGCGCGCGCGGAAGCCGCGGTGCGCGAGGGTGTCAACATCATCATCCTGTCCGACCGCATGGCGGGCTCGGACCGGATTCCGATTCCCTCGCTGCTCGCCTGCGCCGCCGTGCATCATCATCTGATCCGTGTCGGCCTGCGCACCTCGGTGGGACTCGTGGTCGAATCCGGCGAGCCGCGCGAGGTGCACCACTTCGCCTGCCTCGCAGGCTACGGCGCCGAGGCGATCAACCCGTATCTCGCGTTCGAAACCATCATCGCGATGAAGGACCGGCTGCCGGGCGCGCTCGACGACTACGAAATCGTCAAGCGCTACATCAAGTCGATCGGCAAGGGCCTGCTCAAGGTGATGTCGAAGATGGGCATCTCGACCTATCAGTCCTATTGCGGCGCGCAGATCTTCGACGCGGTCGGACTGAAGGCGGATTTCGTCTCGAAATATTTCGTCGGCACCCACACCCGGATCGAAGGCGTCGGGCTTGCCGAAATCGCCGAGGAAACCGCGCGCCGCCATGCCGACGCGTTCGGCGATGCACCGGTCTACAAGAGCGCGCTCGACGTCGGCGGCGAATATGCCTACCGCACCCGCGGCGAGGACCACGCATGGACCGCGGAATCGGTATCCACGCTGCAGCACGCCGTGCGCGGCAATTCGCTGGAGCGCTATCGGGCGTTTGCCAGGATCCTCAACGAGCAGTCCGAGCGGCTGTTGACCTTGCGCGGCCTGTTCAAGATCAAGGCAGCCGAGGACGAGAAGCGCAAGCCGGTGCCGCTCGACGAAGTCGAGCCCGCCAAGGACATCGTAAGACGCTTCGCCACCGGAGCGATGTCGTTCGGCTCGATTTCGCGCGAGGCGCACACCACGCTTGCGATCGCCATGAACCGGATCGGCGGCAAGTCCAACACCGGCGAAGGCGGCGAGGAAAGCGATCGCTTCAAGCCGATGGCGAACGGCGATTCGATGCGCTCGGCGATCAAGCAGGTCGCCTCCGGCCGCTTCGGCGTCACCACGGAATATCTTGTCAATTCCGACATGATGCAGATCAAGATGGCGCAGGGCGCGAAGCCCGGCGAAGGCGGACAGCTACCCGGCCACAAGGTCGACGCCACCATTGCACGGGTGCGGCATTCGACACCCGGCGTCGGCCTGATCTCGCCGCCGCCGCATCACGACATCTATTCGATCGAGGATCTGGCGCAGCTGATCTACGATCTCAAGAACGTCAATCAGGACGGCCAGGTTTCGGTCAAGCTCGTCTCCGAAATCGGCGTCGGCACGGTCGCCGCCGGCGTGGCCAAGGCCCGCGCCGATCATGTCACCATCGCCGGATACGAGGGCGGCACCGGCGCTTCGCCGCTGACTTCGATCAAGCATGCCGGCAGCCCCTGGGAAATCGGCCTTGCCGAAACCCACCAGACCCTGGTGCGCGAACGGCTGCGCAGCCGCATCGTGGTCCAGGTCGATGGCGGGTTCCGCACCGGGCGCGACGTGGTGATTGGCGCGCTGCTCGGGGCCGACGAATTCGGTTTCGCCACCGCGCCCCTGATCGCGGCCGGCTGCATCATGATGCGCAAGTGCCATCTCAACACTTGCCCGGTCGGGGTCGCGACCCAGGATCCGCTGCTGCGCAAGCGTTTCACCGGCCAGCCCGAGCATGTCATCAACTATTTCTTCTTCGTCGCCGAGGAAGTCCGCGAGATCATGGCCGGACTCGGCTACCGGACCTTCAACGAGATGATCGGCCAGACCCAGATGCTCGACCAGTCGACGCTGGTAGCGCACTGGAAGGCCAAGGGGCTCGACTTCTCGAAACTGTTCGTCCGCCAGAAGGAACTGCCCGGCCAGAAGATCTATCATGCCGAAAGCCAGAACCATCATCTCGAAGCCGTGCTGGACCGCCGGCTGATCGAAAAGGCCAAGGCGGCGCTCGACCGCGGCGCGCCAGTGAAGATCGACGAGGAGATCAACAACACCGACCGCAGCGCCGGCGCGATGTTGTCCGGCGCGGTGGCCAGGATCTACGGTCATGCCGGCCTGCCGCACGATACCATCCAGGTCAACTTCAAGGGCACCGCGGGACAGGCGTTCGGCGCCTGGCTTGCGCGCGGCGTCACCTTCGATCTGGAAGGCGAAGGCAACGACTATGTCGGCAAGGGCTTGTCCGGCGGCCGCATCATCGTCAAGCCGCCGCGCAATTCCGGCATCGTGCCCGAGGAATCGATCGTGGTCGGCAACACCGTGATGTACGGCGCGATCGAGGGCGAGTGCTATTTCCGCGGCATCGCCGGCGAACGCTTTGCGGTGCGCAATTCTGGCGCGGTCGCGGTGGTCGAGGGCGCCGGCGATCATTGCTGCGAATACATGACCGGCGGCATCGTCGTGGTGCTCGGCAAGACCGGGCGCAACTTCGCGGCCGGCATGTCGGGCGGCATCGCCTATGTGCTGGACGAGACCGGCGATTTCGAGAAGCTCTGCAACATGGCGATGGTCGAGCTCGAACCGGTGGTCTCCGAAGAGATGATCAACGAGAACACCTATCACCACGCCGGCGACCTCGAAGCGCATGGCCGGGTCGACGTATTCCAGAACCTGCTCGATTCCGACGTCGAGCGGCTGCACATCCTGATCACGCGCCACGCCAGGCTGGCGGGCTCGGTGCGGGCCGTCGACATCCTCGCCAACTGGAAGACCTGGCTGCCGAAATTCCGCAAGGTGGTGCCGGTGGAGTACCGCCGCGCGCTGAAGGAATTGAAGGCAAACGCCGACGCCGAGCCGAAGATCGCAATCGGGGCGTGATGATCCTCATGGTGAGGAGGCGCTTGCGCCGTCTCGAACCATGAGGGCACGATGAAGCCTGATCCTTCGAGACGCGGCGAAGACGCCGCTCCTCAGGATGAGGAAGATGGGATTGCGCCATTTCGGCCCGCGCCTGTGGCGCATCCCGGCATAACGGAGAATGACGAAGTGAAGGTTCAGGGGCGTCAGGTTTAATGGGCAAGATTACGGGTTTTCTGGAGATCGAACGGCACGACCGCAAATATGAGCCGGTGGCCGAGCGCATCAAGAGCTATCGTGAATTCGTCGTTCCCCTGAGCGAGAAGGACACCCGCGATCAGGCCGCGCGCTGCATGAATTGCGGCATTCCCTACTGCCACGGCACCGGTTCGGTGGCACCGGGCACGCCGGGTTGCCCGGTCAACAACCAGATCCCGGATTTCAACGATCTGGTCTACCAGGGCAACTGGGAAGAGGCCTCGCGCAACCTGCACTCGACCAACAACTTTCCGGAATTCACCGGCCGCATCTGCCCGGCGCCGTGCGAGGCCTCGTGCACGCTCAACATCGACGACAATCCCGTCACCATCAAGACCATCGAATGCGCGATCGTCGATCGCGCCTGGGACAATGGCTGGGTCAAGCCGGAGATACCCGGGACCAGGACCGGCAGGAAGATCGCGGTGATCGGTTCGGGACCGGCCGGGCTTGCCTGCGCGCAGCAACTGGCGCGCGCCGGCCATGACGTGCATGTCTACGAGCGATACGCCAAGGCCGGCGGGCTGCTGCGCTACGGCATTCCCGATTTCAAGATGGAGAAGCACGTCATCGACCGCCGCGTCGTGCAGATGGAAGCCGAGGGCGTGACGTTTCACTACGGCAGCCATGTCGGCGGCACCGCACAAGGGGCCGGCGCCATCGATCCGCACGAACTGGCCAGGCAGTATGACGCGCTGGCTCTGACCGGCGGGGCGGAAGCCCCGCGCGACCTGCCGATCCCCGGGCGCGACCTCGCCGGCATCCACTACGCGATGGATTTCCTGCCGCAGCAGAACCGCCGCGTCTCCGGCGAACCGCTTGGCCGTGCGGCCGACATCCTGGCCGGCGGCAAGCATGTGGTGGTAATCGGCGGCGGCGATACCGGTTCGGACTGCATCGGTACCTCGTTCCGGCAAGGTGCGCTGTCGGTGACGCAGCTCGAGATCATGCTGGCGCCGCCGGAGCACGAGAACAAGGGCCTGACCTGGCCGAACTGGCCGCTGAAGATGCGGACCTCCTCGAGCCAGGCCGAAGGCGCGCGGCGCGAATTCGCGGTGCTGACCCAGAAATTCTCCGGCCGCGACGGCCGGGTCGCCAAGCTGCATTGCGTCGAGGTCGACGACAAGTTCAAGCCGGTCGCCGGCACCGAGTTCGAGCTCGACGCCCAGCTGGTGCTGCTGGCGATGGGTTTTGTGCACCCGGTGCACGAAGGCCTGCTGAAGACGCTCGGTGTCGATCTCGACCCGCGCGGCAACGTGCGCGCCAATACCGCGGACTACAAGACCTCGCGGCCGAACGTGTTCGCCGCCGGCGACATGCGCCGCGGCCAGTCGCTGGTGGTCTGGGCGATCCGCGAGGGCCGGCTGTGCGCGCGCGCGATCGACCAGTTCCTGATGGGGACGACCAACCTGCCGCGGTGAGCCGCGCCGCCGTCAGTTCTGCACCCGCACCCCGGCCATCGCCACCGTCGCCGCCGAACTTGCGCCGGGGATGTTGGAGTCGAGGATGTCGCGGCGCAGCGTGCCCTTGATCCAGAGATTGCGGGTCAGCTTGTAGATCACGTCCCCCTCGATGCTGTAGGTCCGGTCGAGCCGGTCGTCGCCCTGATAGTCGTAGGTCCCATAGGTGAACTTGCCGATCGCAGTGAGCCAGCGGCGGAAATCGTGATCGACTTCGACGGTATAGAGGTGGGTCAGCACGCCCGAGGTGGCGGGCAGCGTGGTCTCATTGATCGAGGTGGTGGAGTAGAACTTGGCCGTGGTCAGCGGCGTCGGGGTCCAGGTCAGCGAGGCCGCGGTGAGCAGTCCCTGCAACGGTTCGAGCCGCGGATCGACATAGTTGCGCGCGGCGTAGCCGATCGAAATTTCACCGGTCAACAGCCGCGTAAATTCGAACGACGAGCCAACGCTGGCATAGCCGCCGCTGGAATCGCGTGCATAGCCGTTGTTATCGAGTGGCAAATCGTGCACCCGGCTGTCGCCCTCAATTTCGGCGAAAGGCTTCAGCCCCGGCGTCAGCTCGTAGCTGACGCGGCCGACGCCGCCATACTGGTTGAAGTTGCGGTCCTCGTTGCTGGAGGTGGTGCCATCGGTGAGCGTCGAGTCCTGGTAGACGGTACGGTCGAAGTTGGCGCCGGCATAGAAATCCAGCCGGTTGAAATTCTGGTCGACGCCGAGGGTACCGCCGAGCGTCGTATAGATCGGGTATCTGGCGAGGCCGGCCTGGATGTTCGGGCTGCCGGGATTGTCGGTGGACACCAGCAGCCGCAGTTCCGAGGTGAGATGGGTGTCCCGGCTGACATCGAGACGGCCGTCGATGTGACCGGTGAAATCGGGCCGATCGATATTGGTCGGCGCCGGCGAGACCGCACCGTCGATGATCGGCGGCAGGCTGTTGCCGTAGCCGGTGAACGAGCCCCTGAGATCGGCGACCAAAGCGTGGCGATCCCAGTCGGACACCGCGAGGAATTCCGGCGCCACCACCCAGACCGGCAGGCCCTTCGGCACATTGAGGCGGCCCGGATTGGTGTCGTAGCCGCCGCTGAGTTCGACCGCCGACTTGATCAGAAAGCTGCCGGCGTAGTCGCCGACCGCGCCGAACGGATCGTCATCGACCTTGAGCCGTTTGCGCGACGGCTGGCCTTCGACCGTGCCGGCCATCGCCGGCGGCAGCGGTGTCTTGTTGGCAAGCTCGGAGGGCGGGATCGACAACCGCAACGATCCGGCCGCGTCGACCGGCGGCGGCGACGGGGCGAGACTGCCGGGTCCGGGCGGCGGCTTCGGCCGTGCCTCGCCCGGATGGGGCTTCGGCTTCTTGCGGGTGCGATTGAGTGAGTCGAAGCCGGTTTCTGAGGCGCCGTTGGCGGCGGGAAGACCATAGGTCGGGATCTGCCCGATCCGCGACGGCGCGGGGGTGGTCCGGCCGCTGCGCCTGCCGCTGCCCGACGGATCGCTTGAATCGTCACCGATCGCGGCGATGGTTTTGCGCAACGGCAAGTCCTGCGGCAAGGCGAGGCCATCGGGTCCCGGCCGGAACAGGTCGGGGACCGCCGTCTGGGCCACTGCTCGCGTCGTGTCCCACGCGACCAGTCCAAGGCATGGCAACAGCGCGCGGAGCATCAACGCGCGGCTGCGGCGGCCCCTGGCTGGACCCGACATCAAGATGGGAATACTCCAACGGATTCATACGCTTGCCGATCGAGTTCCAACCACGCCGGAGTACGCCCCATGGAAAACGTCGTTAACGGAGTTAAGACAATTATGGTTAAGGAGCCGTTGAGAACGGCGCCGGCCGCGTCGCATCGCCGATTGGGTCATGCTAGGAAGAGGCTCGGGCTCACCGCCCCGCTTCCCTGGATCCAGACATGGCCGAATCGAAACCGCTGATGGCAAAATCATCCGGTCCCGACCACGCGAACGCGGCCGTTCAATCGGCGCTGCGCACGCTTGACGCCGAAGGCAGCGGCATCGGCGCGATCGCCGCCGCGCTGCAGGGGCCGCTTGGAGCGGCGTTTGCCGCCGCGGTCGACCTGATCCGCGAGGCGAAGGGTCGCGTGATCGTCACCGGGCTCGGCAAGTCGGGGCATGTGGCGCGCAAGATCGCCGCCACCCTCGCCTCGACCGGAACCCCCGCCTTCTTCGTCCACGCCGCCGAAGCGAGCCACGGCGATCTCGGCATGATCACCGTCGACGACGTGATCATCGCGCTGTCCTGGTCCGGCGAGCAGGCGGAGATGAAGAACCTCATCACCTATGCCAAGCGGTTCCGGATCGCGCTGATCGCCATGACGGCGGAATCCGAATCCACCCTGAGCAAGGCTGCCGTCGTCGCGCTGACGCTGCCCAAGGCGCGCGAGGCCTGTCCGCACAATCTCGCCCCCACCACCTCCTCGCTGATGCTGCTGGCGCTGGGCGACGCGCTGGCGATCGCGCTCCTGGAGGGCCGCGGCTTTACCTCGGTGGAATTCGCCCACTTCCACCCCGGCGGCAAGCTCGGCGCCATGCTGAAATTCGTTCGCGACATCATGCACACCGGCGAGGCAATCCCGACCAAGCCGCTCGGCGCCAGGATGTCGGACGCGCTGGTCGAGATGTCGTCGAAGGGTTTCGGCTGCGTCTGCATCGTCGACCGTAACGGCGATATCGCCGGCATCATCACCGACGGCGATCTGCGCCGTCACATGCGGCCCGACCTGATGACGGCCATGGTCGATGACGTCATGACGAAAAATCCCCGAACCATTGCGCCGGGCATGCTCGCCACCGAGGTGCTCGACA
Source organism: Bradyrhizobium sp. (assembly GCA_039935515.1). Taxonomy (GTDB): domain Bacteria; phylum Pseudomonadota; class Alphaproteobacteria; order Rhizobiales; family Xanthobacteraceae; genus Bradyrhizobium. The sequence goes on along the minus strand of JBDTKD010000501.1, from coordinate 4,825 downwards.
CCATCAATTCATCCAAACCCGCGGTAACGGTCCTGATCGTCGCCGAGGGCCGCAAGCCGATCGGCATCGTCCATGTCCACGACGTGCTGCGCGCCGGCGTGGCATGACACGGCCACTCCACCGTCATTGCGATCCAACGGGTCGCGCGAACGCGCGCCCGATGACAGGCTCCGCGAAGCAATCCATGAGGCCGCAAGCGGAAGCATGGATCGCTTCGTCGCCTCGCTTCTCGCAATGACGGTTGCAAGCTGAAGTCAGGCCGCCGCCACCGTCAGGCTGGCGCCATCGGCCTGCACGATCCGAACCCGGCTGCCGGCCGGCGTGTCGGGCCCGGCCACCCGCCAGATGGTGTCGTCGATCCGCACCGTGCCCGTCCCGTCAATGATCGGCTTTTCCAGGGTGAAGACCCGGCCGACCAGCGCATCCGCCCGCTTGTTGAGGAACGGGTTGCTTTTGCTGGCCGCATGGCTGCCGCGCGCGACGCGACGCCATAGCGGCACCGCCGCAGCCGCGAACACCGCAAACATCAGAATCTGAGCCTGCCAGGACAGATGAATCGCGAATGACAGCAGCCCTACCAGCAACGCCGCAAGCCCGAGCCAGAACAGAAACACCCCGGGCGCGACCAGTTCCAGCGCCATCAGGATGACGCCGAAGATCAGCCAGTTCCAGGTGCCGAGCGTGGAAAACATCTCGCTCATCGCGTGCCCCTCCTGTCTTTCACCGTGGCGGCGCCGCCGGCAGGTTCGGCGTGGTGCTCGGCACCGACGCGCGGCGCGCCGCAGCCTGCGCCGAGGCCGCGCTTTCGCCGAAGGTGGCCTTGGCGATCTCGCCGATGCCGGCAAGGGATCCGAGCATGCTCATCGCCTCGACCGGCAGCATGATGATCTTCTGGTTCGGCGAATCCGCGAACTGCCCGAACGCCTTGATATACTTGTCGGCGATGAAATAGTTCAGCGCGGCGATATCGCCCTTGGCGATGGCCTCGCTGACCATCTGGGTCGCCTTGGCCTCCGCTTCGGCGGAGCGCTCGCGCGCTTCGGCGTCGCGGAAGGCGGCTTCGCGGCGGCCCTCGGCCTGCAGAATCTGACCCTGCTTGGCGCCCTCGGCGCGCAGGATTTCCGATTGCCGCTGACCTTCGGCCTGCAGGATGTCGGCGCGCTTGACCCGCTCGGCCTTCATCTGGCGTCCCATCGCCTCAACGAGGTCGGCGGGTGGCACGATATCCTTGATCTCGATGCGGTTGACCTTGAGCCCCCAGGGCGACACCGCGGCATCGACTACCCGCAGCAGCCGCTCGTTGATTTCGTCGCGATGCGACAGCACCTGGTCGAGGTCCATCGAGCCCATCACCGAACGGATGTTGGTCATGGTGAGGACGATGATCGCCTGGTTGAGATTGGCGACCTCGTAGCTTGCCTTGGCTGCATCGAATACCTGGAAGAACGCGACACCGTCCACCGTCACCGTGGCGTTGTCCTTGGTGATCACTTCCTGTTCGGGAATATTGATCACCTGCTCCATCACGTTCATCTTGCGGCCGACGCGGTCGAAATAGGGAACGATGATATTGAGCCCCGGCGCCAGCGTGCGGGTGTATTTGCCAAACCGCTCGACGGTCCAGTCATACCCTTGCGGGACGGTCTTGATGCCGGCAAACAGCGTCACAACGACCAGCAGCACCAATGCAATCGCGAAAATATCGAAGCCGTTCATAAATCCTCCAAAGCGGGCCTGCCGGACCCGCGCGCAGCCTCGTTTTGTCGGCGCAATCACGACGCCGGTTCAGCCGGCTTCTTCCAATCATAGCTAGGATGCAGTAGGCGCGCCGCCAGATCTTCAAATCCAGCCGCCGGCGAATATGTTTAACGTCCCTTGGCCCTCAAGCGTCGTCCTGAGCCGCGTTGGCCGTCAGATCCAGCCCTCGTCAGATCCAGCCCTGCAGCTCGCGCAGCACGAGCTTGCGGATCACATCCATGCCGGCGGCGCTGTCGTTGAGGCAGGGGATCGCGGCGAACTGCTCGCCGCCATTATGCGTGAAGATCTCGGCATTTTCCTGCGCGATTTCTTCCAGCGTCTCCAGGCAGTCGGCGGAGAAGCCGGGGGTCACGACGGCGATGCGCCGCACGCCGTCCTTCGCCAGTTGCGCGATGGTCTTGTCGGTGTAGGGCTGCAGCCACTGGCCGAAGCCGAAGCGCGACTGGAACGTCAGTACCAGCTTCGACGCATCCAGTCCCATGCGCTTGCGCAGCGCCTCGGTCGTTGCAACGCAGTGCGCCTGATAGGGATCGCCCTTGTCGATGTATGCCTGCGGCATGCCGTGGAACGAGGCCACGATCAGCTCCGGCTGAAACGGCAGCGTCGCCAGATGGGTGTCGATCGAGATCGCCAGGGCCTCGATGTAATCTGGATCGTCGTAGTAAGGCGGCGTCACCCGCAGCGTCGGCTGGGCGCGCATGCCGCTCAACACGCGAAGCACCTCATCGCACACGGTGGCGGAAGTCGCAGCCGAATACTGCGGATACAGCGGCACCACCAGCAGGCGGCCGCAGCCCCGTGCCGCCAGCGCGTCGATGCCGGAGCGGATTGACGGATTGCCGTAGCGCATCGCCCAGTCGACCACGACATCGCCATGCCCCGCTATCGCCGCGGCAAGCTTGTCGGATTGCGCGCGCGTGATGGTCTTGAGCGGAGACTCGTTCCTCTCGGTGTTCCAGATCTTGAGGTAGTCGCGCGCCTTGCGCGCCGGACGGATGCGCAGGATGATGCCGTTCAGCACGAGCTTCCACCCCAGTCCCTGGTTTTCGATGACCCTCGGATCGGACAGGAATTCCCTGAGATAGACGCGCACGCCCCGTGCATCCGCGCTGTCGGGCGTGCCGAGATTGACCAGCAGCACGCCGACGCGGACCGCCGCGGGATCGGCCACGGGCTCAGCACTTTCGATCGGAAGGACCGCTGTCATGACGTGGGTGGCTTCGCGCGTTGCACCATCCTTGTCAAGATGATGGCGGTTTCGCTAAAGCCTGTTCGGTTCTGATTGAATCAGAACCGGGCTTTAGCTTCTTGTTTTGACGCGTTTTCTTCACGCGAACCGGTATCCACTTCGCTCGAAAACGCTATAGAGTCATGCGTTGCTTTTTGTCGGGGGAAGGCCATGACGGTTGCCGAATGGTGCATTTTCGGAACGCTGATGCTCTATCTGCTGACGATCGTGCCGATCAAGTGGATCGGGTTCCGCGGCTTTGACAATGCGAGGCCGCGCGACCCTGCGTTTTATCAGGACCCGATCCGGTCCCGCGCGCTGGGGGCCCACCAGAACGGCATCGAGGCGTTTCCGTTTTTCGCCGTCGCGGTGCTGCTGGCGGAATTTCGTGGCGGCCCGCAGCGGCTGATCAATGAATTGGCGGTGCTGTTTCTGATCGTGCGGATTGCCTATGTCTTCACCTATCTCGGCAACCGGCCGACGCTGCGCTCGATCCTGTGGAGCGTCGGGCTTGCGATCAACATCGCCATCTTCTTCCTGCCGGCGATCCGCGACTACCTGCCGATCTAGGACAGTTTCCAGTTCACTCGAATCATTGTTGCTTCCCCGAGGCCTCATGGTTCGAGACGCGCGAAGGCGCGCTCCTCACCATGTGGGTCTGAGACCTCATCCTGAGGAGCAGCGCGAAGCGATGCGTCTCGAAGGATGAAGCCGTGGGGTGAAATTGCTCCAGGCGTCGCCTTGTGTTCAGGCTGCCTCCGATGCCTCCAGCAGGCCGCGGCGGCGGAGCAGCGCGTCAGGCTCGGGCTCGCGGCCGCGGAAGGCGACATAGGCGTCTTCCGGATCGCGCGAGCCGCCCGACGAATAGATGTCGTCGTGCAGGCGTTTGGCGACCGCCGCATCGAAGATGTTGCCGGCCTCCTCAAAGGCGCCGAACGCGTCGGCGTCCATTACCTCCGACCACATGTAGCTGTAATAGCCGGACGCATAGTGATCGCCGGAGAAGATATGGCCGAACTGCTGCGGCCGGTGCCGCAGCGAGATTTCCGCCGGCATTCCGATTTTTTCCAGCTCGTTCCGCTCGAACGCCCGCACGTCGCGGCTCGCCGAGGCCGGCTGGGTGTGGAATTCGAGATCGATCAGGGCCGAGGCGACGAATTCCACCGTGGCGAAGCCCTGGTTGAATTTGCGGGCGGCCATGAAGCGCTGCAAGAGATCGTCCGGCAGCGGCTCGCCGGTCTGGTAGTGCCGGGCGAACTGCTGCAGCACTTGCGGCTGCTCCTGCCAGTGCTCGTACAGTTGCGAGGGCAATTCGACGAAATCGGTGAACACGCTGGTGCCGGACAGCGAGGGATAGGTGACGTCCGACAGCATCCCGTGCAGCCCGTGGCCGAATTCGTGGAACAGGGTCCGGGCATCGTCGGGCGACAGCAAGGACGGCTCGCCGTCGGCACCCCTGGCGAAATTGCAGACATTGACGATCAGCGGCGCGACGCCGCCGTCGAGCTTCTGCTGGTCCCGCAGCGAGGTCATCCAGGCGCCCGAGCGCTTCGAGGGCCGGGCGAAGTAGTCGCCATAGAACAGCGCCTTGTGCCGGCCCTCGCGGTCCCTGACTTCCCAGACCCGGACGTCCGGATGCCAGACCGGGATATCCCGGCGCTCTGAAAAGCTGAGGCCGAACAGCCGGCTCGCGCAGTCGAACGCGGCCTCGATCATGTGATCGAGCGACAAATACGGCTTGATCGCGGCGTCGTCGAAATTGGCGCGGCGCTGCCGCAGCTTTTCGGCGTAATAGCGCCAATCCCACGGCGCCAGCGCGAAATTGCCGCCCTCCTCCGC
>JBDTKD010000500.1:0-3696 GCA_039935515.1 Bradyrhizobium sp. | reverse complement strand
AACGAGCCCGTCGCGGCCAACGCGGTAGCTTCAATCGGTTTGAATCCGGCCGCAGCGGGCAGCGCCTTGATTGGGCTGTCGGTGGGCTGTTCCCGGCCTGACACCGATCGCGCCGGACTTCGTCACCAAATTGAAAACGCTCTTCGCTTGACCTGCGCTGCTCCCGCGGCTGCTCGCCAACGCCACCGACGTGACAACGAGATCGAATATCGGACTGAATTCGTCGACCTTCGCGACATCAGCTTGTCCACCTGAGACCGGACGGGCGTCTCGTACTTGACGCCGCGTGGAAGACTCTGGCCTTTCAGCGTCAAGCCCCCGCACGAACGTGAAGGGAGCTTTGCCCTTGACATGTTACGCACATGCGTGCATGTTCGTAACATGTCAGCCATGATCCAAATCCGTAACGTGCCGGATACGCTGCACAGGCGGCTCAAATCGCGTGCGGCGCTGGCGGGGATGTCGCTTTCCGATTACCTGCTCAGTGAAATCCGCGAGGTGGCCGAGCGACCGACACTAGGGGAGCTGCGAGCGCGTTTGGAACGCCGTTCGGGAATGACCCCTTCCGTTGCGCCAGCCCAGATGGTCCGGGCTGAACGCGGTCGCCAATGATCGTCGTTGACGCTTCGGCCCTGCTCGAATCGCTCCTTCGCACGCCGGCAGCAGAAGCAGTGGAAAGACGGCTATTCGACCCACGACAGACGCTGCACGTGCCTCATTTGCTCGATGTCGAAGTCGCGCAGGTGATCCGGCGATATACGGCAAAGGGCGAGATCGATAGCGAACGCGGCCGTGCGGCTCTTGCCGACCTCGCGGATTTTCCCTTGCGCCGATATTCGCACGATTTCCTTTTGCCGCGGGTCTGGGATTTGCGGAACAATCTCTCGGCTTACGATGCGGTCTACGTGGCCCTTGCGGAAGCGCTCGACGCTCCGTTGCTCACGCGCGATCAGCGTCTTGCCGCCGCGCCCGGCCATCACGCGTTAGTCGAATTGGTGTGAACGGCTTGCAAATTATCAGATCGGCGTTCGTACGCTGTCGCCGCGACCTTCTACGTCATTGCCGGGAACCTACCGTACGTTCAAGCCCGTTTTGCCCGCTTCAGGCCTTGAGGAAGGCCAGCAGGTCCGCGTTAATGATCTCCGCATGGGTCGTTGGCATGCCGTGCGGCAGGTCCTTGTACACCTTCAACGTGCCGTTCCGGAGAAGCTTGGCGGCCAGCGGACCTGCGTCGGCGAAGGGCACAATCTGGTCGTCCTCGCTATGCATCACCAGCACCGGCACGGTGATCTTCTTCAGATCCTCGGTGTGGTCGGTCTCCGAGAAGACTTTGATGCAATCGTAATGGGCCTTGGTTCCGCCCATCATTCCCTGACGCCACCAATTGTCGATGATACCCTGCGAGACTTTCGCACCGGGCCGGTTGAAACCGTAAAATGGGCCTTCAGGGATATCGCGATAAAATTCGGCGCGATTAGCCATGCCGGTGCGGAAGCCATCGAACACCTCGATCGGCGTTCCACCCGGGTTCGTGGCCGACTTCACCATGACGGGTGGAATGGCACTGATGATCGCTGCCTTGGCGACGCGGCCGTTGCCGCCATATCGGGCGACATACCGGATGACTTCGCCGCCCCCCGTGGAATGGCCGACGTGGATGGCGTTCTTGAGGTCGAGATGGTCCACCAGCGCGGCGCTGTCGGCGGCGTAGGTGTCCATGTCATTGCCCAGATCGGTCTGGCTCGAGCGCCCGTGGCCGCGACGATCATGCGCGATGACCCGGTACCCTTGGGCCAGGAAGAACAGCATTTGGCTGTCCCAGTCGTCTGCGCTTAGCGGCCAGCCGTGGTGGAATACGACTGGCTGCCCCTTGCCCCAATCCTTGTAGAAGATCTCGGTGCCGTCCTTGGTGGTAAAGGTGCTGCTGGCCATGATTTTGCTCCCTTGTTTGCGTGAAGATGCGGAATGGCGATGGTCGAACGTGTCTCCAGCGCCGCGGCGATGAGCACTATGTCTACGCCAAAGCCCTATCTTGAAGGGACGTCAGTCTGGGGCAATCAGGGGCAGTTTGGGAAAATAAGTAAGATAGCGCGCCGCATCGCGCGTCATCAGGCGATATCCAGCGACAGCGGCGTGGGCTCCGATAAAAAAATCCGGCAGCGGCGATCGATTTGCTCCGCCCCGCTGTCGATAGGCCAGCAACGACTTCCCCGCGAGAAAGGCGGCTTCGTACGGAATTGCTTCCCGGTTGAACATGGTCTTCGGAAGCGCGACCTCGAGTTCCTCGATCCGCGAATACCGAATCGAGACCTCGGCATAAATGATCGGATTGATGACGAGGCGATAGCGGTCGGCGGCACGCTCGATGGCCTCCGCTGACCACGCAAGCCAGCGCGCATCTTCCGTCATGACATCGAGAAGGACGTTGGCGTCAACTAATACGGCGGTCACTCAATCGTCGCGCGTCAGCGCCATGACGGCATCGGTGCTCAATGCGACGTCGCCACGGCCCCGCAGATGGGCGACAAGGTGAGCGCCGCGACCGTACCTTGCAGTCTCGCAAATTTGGCGAGCACATACGCGTCGTGAAGAAACTTTAGACGCGGTTGAAGGAAATAATCGGCTGATACGCACCGATTGCAGAGTGCCTTGGTATCAGCGCTGAACGCCGTCGCACTTTGCCAGCGGGCGAGGCGCGTGCTGGCGGCTTGGATTTCTCCCGTCGCCAGCGGCGGACCGACCGGGCCGTCATCGTCATCATCAATATCAAGATCAGACGGCAACGGGGCAGAATCGCAGACGTTGTCAATCCATTCGTCGAATGAGTCGGGCATCTAGCATTATTAGTTGATTTGTGCTGCGCTCACCAGCGCGCCGAGGTGACAAGTCAACGATGGAGACCGGAAAATGTCAGGGATAGAGGCTCATGCTTCTGGCAAAGCCGTTGAGTTTCAAATAGAGGACGGCAACGGCGAGCTATCGCGGTTCCGCCTCGACCGCCGCTTAACGACAACGTTGATCCTTCTGGCGGTACAAGAACTAGCTCTCCTCCCTGATCTTGAAGGTGAGCTTCTCCAAGAAGCAGACCGCCCTTTGTTGCAGGGGCGCCCTTCGGTTCAGGTAGGCATCGGTGAAAGTGGCGATGTACTTTTGGAATTTCGTCTTGATCCTGCGACGATGCAGTTTCTAATTGACGATGAGATGGCAATAGCGCTGGTGCAGCAAGTTTCAGAGATCATGGCGACGCCGCGCAGCGTGCGCTATCAACCAAACAAGAATTGAGGTTTCACCCACCTTGCAGAACATACGGCATCTCACTTCTAAAGCAGCCGCAAGAAACGGTTGTCCCTTCGCGCAATTTTCCGTCAACCACCACGACAGAATTCCCGCAATCGCATTGACAGCGCCAGCTTGCGCGCGCCGATCGGCCGCGTAAGCGGACGGCTATCCTCGGGGTAAAAACCTTGCTGAATTGCTTCGTGGTATGTCCGCTTTGCTGCGCATAACGGACTCAACTCGGACAACACGCCATGTCCGAAAAGTGTCAACGATCGGGATAGGGGGGAGCCTCTCGGCTCCGCCCCTCCCACACCACCGTACGTACGGGTCCGTATACGGCGGTTCGAGAGGTTAGGCTAACGCGCTTCGACCAAGGACTGAGAGACCGAGCGATTTGAAGTGATCATTGGAAAGTCC